>CAZFHF010000175.1:0-6876 GCA_964518655.1 uncultured Bacteroidales bacterium
ATAGTTAAAGCTTATTTTCAGACTGTTAAGCATGTTGTAATCACGGTATTCCCAGAAATTCTTATTTATATAATAAGAATTGATATCAATATCAATTGAGTTACTCCTGTTTATATCAATATTTGTCCCTGCCCCGATACCTATCCCTGTATTAAAATCACTAATAACGGTTTTATAACCAAGACTGAAAATAGTATAGAACTGTTTTACTCCGATTTTGAATGATGTGTTCATAAAAAATGTTTCGTTTCCCCATAATTCAAATCTCCGGTAACCTCCTCTTTTAACAATGCTTATAAGTGCTATTGGAATGCCGTCTATTGTATCACAAACATTAAGAAATCCCGCGATCTGTATTCCTTTGACTCTGTTCGCTGCGTTCAGAAACCCTGCAACCTGAATCCCTTCAAAATTATTGGCTCCGTTCAGGAACCCTGCAACCTGAATCCCTTCAAAATCATCAGCCCCGTTTAAGAATCCTGCTACCTGAACTCCGTCAAAATCATCAGCCCCGTTTAAAAATCCTGCTACCTGTATGCCGTTGAAGCTGGCGGCACCGTTAAAGAAACCCGCAACCTGAGCTCCTTCAGCTTCATCAGCAACATTTGCAAAGCCTGATACCTGAATACCTTTAAGACCTGCTGACAGATTTGCAAATCCGCCTGCCTGTATAGCTCTGGCATAGCCGTCCACATAATTAATAAACCCCGCTGCCTGAACACCTTCACAGTTATGCCTGTCAATATTCATAAATCCTGCCACCTGCACAGCCTCAACCGGCCCGCCTGCGATATTCCCGAATCCCGAGAGCTGGACTCCTTTAACATTATCCTCTGTAAGATTTAATACCGAACCCGCTTCAAACCCGTCTACACCACCATTATGACCAGCCAGGATATTAATTGAAAGTTTATTTATAAACCTGGATGATTCAATACCGTTTGTTCCCAGGGGAGGTACAAATGTTACCTGAAAAGGCCTTGTAACATAATAAAGCTCATTATCATCCTGAGCTATAATATTTGCAACTAAAAGCAATGCAAAAAATGCAAATAATATTTTCTTGTTCATACCACAAAATTATTATCTTTTATACAATGACATAAAATATTCATGCAGGTTGCAATATTTTACCTGAAACAAGAAGTATTTTTTTTTAGGGGAACAGACAAATACTGATAAAAGATGCACAACGGGATAAAAATTGGCATTGACAGCCATTTATTGGCTGTATAGTTATTATTTAACCCTGTTGAAAGATTATAATTTTTATTTGTTAAATTAGCCTTATCACATAACAATTAGTAATAATTTAATCCATCCTGGTATGAGTATCTTATACAACCTTTGTAAAACAATAATTTTAATAATGATTGCTATGTCCTTTAATAAGCTTGCCGCCGCTGACAAAAATAATAATCCTGGTCCTGTTAATCCCAATGCATCAGATGAGGCAAGAGAACTGCTGGATTTTCTTTACAGGATAAGCGGCAAGTATATTTTATCCGGCCATCACAACTATACCCGTTTCCCCACAAAATTTAATGATGAAGTGAAAAAAATGACGGGATACTATCCCGTGGTTTGGGGCAGTGACTTTGGTTTTTATTTCAGGGGTAAGGAGCCTGATGAGGTAAGGCAGAACATGATTGACAAAGCTATAGAAATTCATAACAATGGTCAGATAGTAACGCTTATGTGGCATTGTTGTTATCCTGCTGATGGTGATTCATGCAGTAAGGAAAGCATCTGGGTATGGGACAATAAAGTGCCTCAATCGATCTGGGACTCACTGACAACTCCCGGAACCAGTCTGAATAATCAATGGCGCAGTCAGGCAGACAAAGTTGCCATGTATCTCAAACAACTGCAGGAAGCACATGTACCTGTACTTTGGAGGCCTTATCATGAAATGAATGGTGTCTGGTTCTGGTGGTGCAGGCATCCCGGAGAGGAAGGTTTTGCAAAACTCTGGAGGATGATGTATGACTACTTTACAAATCACCACAAGCTTAATAACCTGCTATGGGTATGGAATGCAAATGCACCGCGTGATATTCCCGGTGACGAAGCCTACAGCTACGATGAATATTTCCCGGGTATAGAGTATGTTGATGTCCTTGCTGCAGATGTTTATCATAATGATTACAAACAAAGCCACCATGATGATCTTGTTAAGCTGGCACAGGGAAAGCCGGTTGCTTTAGGTGAGGTTGGTGAAATGCCGGTGCCTCAAACAATAAAAGAACAGCCCCGGTGGACATGGTTCATGGGATGGTCCGACTTCTTATTTAAAGCCAATAATGCTGATTCGGTAAGATCCCTCTATAATGCCCCGCAAACCATCACACTGGATGAAATAACAAAGAACAATGAGGGTTATTATAAAATAATAAATAAATAAAAGTCATGGTATACTTACGTTCAGTTTTATGTCTGTTTGCCTGCAGTGTTATTTTCAGTAATTGCCGCCAGGTAAAAACATCTTATTCTTCACTTCACTCTCCTGCAAATGAAAATATTCATTATACAGGAAGAACTGATTTTACTGATCCTGAAAAACCAAAGATCAGCGGTGCGGCAGCATACTTTCAATTTGTATTCAGGGGAAGCAGTTGTGACATTGTTTTTGATGATCAGAACCTGGATAACAATCATAATTATTTCTCTATTGTAGTAGACGGTGAATACCAGGGCAGAATAAGGGTCAGCAAGGATAAGGATAAGTACAGTATAGCAAAAAACCTGAAGGATACTGTACATAACATACTGGTATGTAAAGCCACAGAATCTCAAACAGGATATGTTAAGCTGTGCGGTATAATTTGTGATGAAATACTCCCTCTTAATACCAGGCTGGAGCGGAACATTGAGTTTATCGGAAACTCAATAACATGCGGTATGGGAACAGATACATCTGACATGCCCTGCGATTCAGGACAGTGGTATGATCACCATAATGCCTGGTTTGCTTATGGTCCCCTCGTTGCGCGAAGCTTAAACGCCAACTGGGTGTTAAGTTCCGTTTCAGGAATAGGCATGAACAGAAACTGGAACAGCCCTGGTCCGACGATGCCCGAAGTATATGAAAAAACATTTCTTAACGCTGGCTCCGGGCCACTGTGGGATAGTAATACCTTTATTCCTGATCTTGTATCTGTGTGCCTGGGACAAAATGACTTCTCCGAAGGTGATGGTTCATATGACAGAAATGAGCTGGATTCTGCCGCATATATCAATGATTATATTAAGTTCCTTGAAAATATAAGAGCCCGTTATCCGGATGCACAGATATGCTGCCTTACAAGCCCCATGCTATCGGGTGATAAAAGCGTACGACTGGCAAATTTTCTGTCAGCTGTCATTAAGCACATGCAGGACGTCTATAACGACAATAATATACATCTGTTCAGATTCTCGCGTTCATATATAAGCGGCTGTGATTATCATCCCGGAAAAGGAGATCAGGAGATGATGGCAGAAGAATTACTGCCATTCTTCAGGCAGGTTATGAAATGGTAATGATTCGCTCTTTCAGAGCTTGAATGGATATATAAAAAAGTATCATACCCATTTGTAAAATGTATAAATATGAATAATAAAATACCAACACGTGCGGAAGCTTTTGAACTACTTAAAGAATATAATAAAAGCGAAAGCCTAATAAAACATGCTTTGGCAGTAGAAGCTGTAATGCGTCATTTTGCCGTTATTTATGGTGATGATCCTGAGAAATGGGGAATAATAGGACTTATACATGATCTTGATTATGAAAAATATCCTGATGAGCATTGTACAATGACAAGAAAAATCCTTGAAGATAAAGGGTGGCCGGAAGATTATATCAGGTCTGTGTTATCGCATGCATGGGGAATCTGCTCAGATGTGGAACCTGTTCATGTTATGGAAAAGGTATTATATACTATCGACGAATTAACCGGACTAATAGTTGCCTGTGTCCTGGTAAGACCATCCAGGAGCATCCTGGATTTGCAGGTCAAATCAGTAAAGAAAAAATGGAATGTCAGGCATTTTGCTGCAGGAGCAAACCGGGAAATAATTGAAAAAGGAGCCGGCATGCTTGGCAAAAATACTGATTATATTATTCAGGAGACTATAACAGGAATGCAGAAGGTGGCATTAGATCTCGGACTTAAAGGAGATATCGCCGGTTAAAATTTTGATAATATTTCAGATGGCTCAAGCAACTTTTACCGTGTAAGAATCATCATATATTTACACTTATCAATCAACCGATTTATTTGCTATCTAGCCCGGATTAGGTTTATATACCAATCCGGGTTTTTTATAGATCTTCATGATC
Organism: uncultured Bacteroidales bacterium; assembly: GCA_964518655.1. Lineage (GTDB taxonomy): Bacteria > Bacteroidota > Bacteroidia > Bacteroidales > UBA10428. The sequence continues at coordinate 4,325 of CAZFHF010000175.1, forward strand.
CAGCATAAAGTTATAGAAAGCAACCAAATCGTCTTTATTCTCACCGTTCATCCATTTCATAGCACTTCTCGGATGCTGATTCATTGCACCTGTTATAAGATATGGAATATGATAACCCCATTGTATATTCTTCTGCAAAGGTATTAACTGTTTCTGAATCACATCATATATCGGACGAAGCTTGAACTTTGGATTCTTCAGGAAGGAAATGAGAACTTCAAGGGGACAGTTACCCGCACCACGGCCAATACCAAGTAAAGTCCCATCAAGCATATTACATCCGTGGATAATTCCTGTGACAGTATTGGAAAATGCAAGCTGCATATTGTTATGCATATGCACGCCAATAGTCTTCTTTGGTAAGGCAGCCTTGTATTTGTTAACCAGTAATTCTATCTGCTCACAATACATACTGCCGAAACTATCAACAAGGTATAATACAGGGACTTTTGATTTGGCAATATCATCCAGCCCTTCATTTAAATCCCTCTCCATAACAGTTGATACAGCCATAAGGTTAATAGTTACTTCATATCCTTTATCCATGCAATGCTCAGCAAGGAATATCGCTTTATCAATCTGATGTATATAACATGCAACTCTGATCATATCCAGCACACTGTCCTTTTTTTGCTTAATATCCGAAGGTTCAATCCTGCCAATATCTGCCATCGCCGAGAGCTTTAAATTTGTCTTGTTATCTCCTACTATCCTTCTAACCTCCTGATCATCACAAAATCTCCAGGGGCCAACCTCTTTACGCGAGAAAGCTTTCTCACTGCTTATATAACCAATTTCCATATAATCGATCCCCGATGCAACACACGCATTGTATACATCCTTTACAAACTTATCAGGGAACTGCCAGTTATTCATCAGTCCACCGTCCCTTACCGTGCAATCCAGCACCTTAATTTCTTTTCTGTACATATGTATTATTTTTTTATGTTAATTACTGTTTATTGTATTTTGACTTTTCAGCAATCTCTATCTCTTTATTTATGAAATGATCAATAAGATTCCTGTATATTTCTTCTATCAAATCAGGATTAAGACCATTTTCAATTGCCAGTTTTCTTCTGTTCTCAAGCACTTTATTATATCTCTCCCTGGCAATAATACTGTCCTTGTCCTTGTTCTTAAATTTTACTATTTCCTTGACATATCTGAAACGTATACCTAGCAATTTAATTATTTCATTATCAATTGCATCAATTGCCTCCCTGATTTCCTGTATACTTTCACATCTTTCAGGTATCTTCATAGCTGAATTTTTGTGCATAAATATAAAGTTGGCCTGCAAATATATAAAAAAACTTAATTATTTACTTAATAATAGGTGCAGTGTATCTTTGCAGAATCATTTCTAAATATAAAATATATAATCTCATTCAAAAAATTATTAACATTTGTTTAAAAAATGAACATGGATTTTCTAACTGGTATATTTTGGATTATACTACTATAATTGCTGAAAGACAATAATTTAAACTCGGCAATATACTATGAACTGCTACTAATTGCTATCGACTAATTAATATTTTAAAATTTTTCATAAAATTTATTATTTCAATGATGTTTTTGAAAATATTTTTTCTATACATTTAACCAAATTTTTTATTATTCGTAGTATAACTATTAAATATTACTTAAATTTATATATGTGTTAGTTTAGATCACAAAAAATATGTCAGAGGGAAAGAAAAAAATAATAAAAAACTTTGAACAGCTACCTGAAGAAATTATTGAACAGGTTAAAGAAATGTATCCTGATGGATTTGAGGATAACTTAATAACGTTCGAAAACCCCAGGGGAGAAATAGAGCTGGCATTACCTTTTGAAACAGAAGAGATATACTATCTGATCAAGATGCCAAAACGAAACTCAAGAGAAAAAGACGCGGAAGAAGAGGAAGAATTTGATAACACATCACTGGAAGAATTCGACAATTTTGAAAACCTCGAGATTGCCGATGATATTGCTGACGAAGAAGAATAAGCTTCCATAATATCATATTTATTATTATAATCGATTACTATTCATTATTTTACTGCTACCTTTGTATAAATCCTAAAAAAACAATACCTTAACTTAAGTAAATTATTATTTATTGTCAAAGCTGAAAATGAAACATGGCAGTTCATTCTGCAAAGAACAATATAAGTATATCAATCTTATATTCGTTGTTCTTTTACTAGGCATTGTCATTTTATTCGGGACATCAGTATTTGTAAAACTAACCAGCAGTTACAAGTTCACAGGCTTTGATCGCAAGTTATATACAATTTTTAAAATTTTGCTGTGCTCTCTGATTATAATATTGGTTCCTCTTGGTTATTATATACATAAAAGAAACATAGGGAAATTAGACAGAAGAATGGATTTACCTCAAAAACTCGCCCAATATAAAACATCATTCATCATAAAACTTTCCTTGATAGAATTTTTGTGTCTTTTTAACCTGGTTATTTTCTTTCTTTTTAGTGATTATTATTTATTAATTCCCGTATCAGCTTTATTAATTTTAATGCTGATTAACAGGCCGACAATT
>CAZFHF010000176.1:0-6873 GCA_964518655.1 uncultured Bacteroidales bacterium
ATGATATTATTATTTGGCATAACTTCCGTTATGAGAGTATTAGAGAATGCACCTTTTTTTATTTTTCTGTTCGTGCACATATCAATATACTACCTGAGAAATATTAATTACAATTATGAGAAAGAGCTTACAGAATATAACGAGGAGCTAAATTCCGCACTTAAAAAACTAAAAGACACTCAGCAGCAACTTGTTCATTCTGAGAAGATGGCCTCCTTAGGTACACTAACTTCCGGAGTTTCCCATGAAATAAATAATCCGCTGAATTTTATCAATGGAGGTATACATATTTTAAACGAGCTTAAACAGGAACTGGATAAATATATAACCACGGACTTAAAAAAGAGGTGCGAAATTGCAATTAAAATGGTAAAATCAGGTATGGAAAAAGCATCTGAAATAGTATCTTCATTGATGACATTTTCAAACCGCGGTACGGTGGAACTTGTACCTGCAAGTATTAATGATATAATTGATAAAACACTTTTATTTCTAAAGCCCGTTATCACTTCAGATATTATTCTAAGAAAAGAATATAAGCTGGATAAAGAAGTGCCGGTATACCGGGAAAAGATACATCAGGTTATAATGAATATAGTGGATAATGCGGTATATGCAGTAAACAAGAATACTGATAAAAAAGATAAAATAATTAAGATTTCTACCGGTCATGTTAGCAACAAGGCAATAATTGAAATTATAAATAACGGGCCAAAGATTCCTGTTTATGATCTTATTCAGTTGTTTGATCCCTTCTTTACATCCAAAGACCCGGGAGAAGGCACCGGTTTGGGATTATCTATCAGTTATGGTTTAATTGCTGAACATAAGGGGACAATACGTGCAGAAAACAGGAATAATGAAGTAGCATTTATTATTAAACTACCGATGTTATAATAAACGGGAAATACAGTCAATTAATCATTCATTCTTATACCTTTTCAGATAATCCTCTAAGCTTACTTACAATTGATTTTATTTCATCAGGTTTAAGTTTCATTCTTTTGTCGCTGTCTATAACATCATCGATATTATTCTTAATCTTTGGATACCAGTCTCCCGGATGTTTAAGGTCCCCGGATTTCCTTGGAAGAATATGGATATGCATATGTGCTACAGTCTGCCCTGCTTCCTCTCTCTCCTGTAATATCCAGTTAAATCCCTCAGTATCAAAAGCTTTTGATAAAATCTCAATAGTTTTTCTGCTGAATGTAACAAACTCAAATAAATCCTGATCCGATAATTCGAATATGCTTGTTATATGCTTTCTGGGAGTAACCAATGAATGGCCGGGAAATACCGGTGCTATATTATAGGCAGCAATAAACTTTTCACTTTCAAGAAATACTAATTCATTTATGTCCGGTTTACAGAAAGGGCATTCAGTATGGTATTCGGGCACTGACATACTAATTTCGTTTTGCATGTAAGATATAAAATATTATTGAATACCCGGCAATTTTATTATTTTGGGGATAACCAATCCATGGCTTCTTCAATGTTGTCAGTTACTTTGATATTGTATCCACGGTTAATTAAAACTGTCTCCAGAAACTTATGTTCTTCCATATCACCCGAATATAGCAGAACTACTTTATCGGCATTCCAGTTTATTCCCTGGAGCATAGGAGTAATGCCTGTCTCATATGTCTTTACAGTGCTACTAATGATTTTTGCCTGCCTCATATCATAAAGAAACCTGGAATAGTTGTGCTTTGATTTTATTTTAAGTGTAACCTTCTGGAGTTTCATGGAATCTTCAGGCCGCCTTACTTTACCGGAAACCTCAATAATACAAGTCCCTGTTTCTTTGTTGTATTTGATGTTGTATTTCATAATTTCCAAAATTTACAACAAAATCAATTACAGTTCTGTAATCTGTTCTTTGTTAGTTTTCAGAAAAAAACAACAGCAACTTTTGCTTTACGAATATTCAACTTCAAGAACAAGGAATAATACAATTCTATTATTTTATATAAAATTAATCTTTTCACTGAAATAAATAAAGTCACAGGATATGAATTATTTTATCCAGCGGCTTCCTTTTTTTATTGCCTTTTTTTCTGAAGCCCTTTTTTGGATAACCTAACGGTGTTATAGCATATATCACGTCATTTTCTTCAAGTGATAGTGCTATTCTTAATAGTTCAGGATCAAAAGCAGCGATCCAGCAGGTAGCTACTCCTTCATTTTCAGCTGCCAGGATCATGTGGTCCATAGCTATAGCTAAATCTGTTTCCAGTGAATTATATCCGTCATAACCCCGCACCCATGCATCGTTTTTATTGCCTGCAACTATTAATATGTTTGGTGCATCTGAAAACCATTCACGTGAATAACATGGCCTTACCTTTGCAAGCATCCCGGAGGATGAAATAACGATAAAACGCCACGGCTGGCGGTTTCCTGCAGACGGAGCCAGCCTTCCTGCATCAAGGATCCTCCTCAGCTTTTCTTCTTCAACAGGTTTCGATGGATCGTAATCTCTTATACTTTCACGGGTTCTTATTAATTCATAAAAATCCATATCAGTAATTTTTTTGGTTATGAAAAACTATTAATAATGCCTTTACAGAAAGCCTCAGTTAAATAAGCAGAATAATTTATCTAAGTTACACAGATATAACGTTAATATATAATACCAATGAAAATATTTACTGATGAATCATTCTGTATCGGGAGAATTAAGGAAACAGGGGAATAAGGGAATAAGGGAGCAGAAAGCGGAGGTTGAGGAGAAGAATGATACAGGGGAAACAGGGTGACTTAAGAAATAAAGGAATAAAGGCATAAGGGAGCAGGAAAAGTTAAGGCCTGAGGCTTAGACAGAAGTAAATTCGGAATTTAAGTCTAAAACAGAGGTATAGGCAGAAGCATAAAAATAATAATGATTTGTATAATACCGGATTCGGCAGGTAGTCTAAGTTCTTAATAGTTGTACTGACTGATCACTTTGCCACTATCATTGTAAGCAGTCCATGTACCGGTTTTGCTGTTGTTTGCATACTGGCCGGTTTCTTTTGTTTTTCCGTTTATATGCCATGATATATAAGTTCCGTGATAAATGTCATCTTTAAAATGTATTTCACAGTATTTTATACCGTCCTCAGTCCAGAATTCCCACTTTCCTGACATTTTTCCTTCCTTATATTCCCCTCTCCATTTTAAATTTCCATATTCATAATAACTGCAGGACACACCATCAAGCGCCCCGTCTTTGAACTTAAATTGTTCTTTTATAAGGCTTGTATCCCTGTAAAGAATATTACATGTCCCTGTAAAAGGTTTGATATCATTAGTTAAATACAGAAGATCCTGCTTTAACTGTTCTTCAGTAATGATAATCTCCCTGGAACATGCTATATAAAACAGACAGGATAATATTATTATATACTTTCTCATTTTTTTAAGTTGACCCAATTAGCTTTTGTTTTTCATCTGATAAAACGGATATATTTTTGTAATGTTCCTTATTATTGATAAAACGGTATTTTTTTTTTATTAGTGAATAATATATTCAGGTAAATGCCGGTAGGATTTGCCTGAAAATTAACGGCTGTAGGTCGTAATACTTTATATATCAGGTTGTTAGTTATTCAGAAACCTATACTATTATTGTTTTCGTCTCTTATAGGTTATAAAGGAATATGTAAAATCATTCTTTTCGCTCTCAGTAAAGTCCTCTCTATCAGTTTCTTTCCAATCGCTATAATCCAATTCAGGAAAAAACACATCGGCGCTGAAAATTTTATTTATTTTGGTGATATACAACTTGTTAGCGTACTTAAGGAATTGCTTATATATGGTTCCTCCGCCAATGACGAAGTTCTCTTTATCATCATCACATTTCTCCAGGGCATCCTCAATTGAATATGCCATTATACAGCCATTGAAATTATCGCTTTTATCATCTGAGATAACAATATTTCTTCTATCGTTTAAAGGCCCCCCTGCCAGAGATTCGAATGTTTTTTTACCCATTATTACTGTATGGTTCAACGTAATCTTCTTAAACCGTGGCAAGTCGCCCGGGATATGGCAGAGAAGCTTATTATCCATTCCTATGGCGTTATTTTCTGCAATTGCAACGATTATGGAGATATCTTTCATATGAATTACAATTTATTTATTCATGCATCAATGACATTCATATTTATCTGGCTGTTAAACAGAAATATCAGCTTTTATATGAGGATGCGGATCATAATTCTCTACAGTGAAATCTTCAAATTTAAAGTCAAATATACTTTTTATGCCAGGATTTATCTTCAAAACGGGCAGTTTTCGAGGCTCCCTGGACAACTGAAGCCTGGCCTGACTTATATGATTGGAATAAATATGCGCATCACCGAAAGTATGAATAAATTCTCCCGGCTGAAGGTTTGTCACCTGTGCGACCATCATAAGCAACAGCGAATACGAAGCAATATTAAAGGGAACGCCAAGAAAAATATCTGCACTTCTTTGATACAGCTGACATGACAGTTTATTATTACATACATAGAACTGAAATAATACATGGCATGGCGGCAGTGCCATATTCTCAATATCAGCAACGTTCCATGCACTTACTATGTGCCTCCTTGAATCAGGATTATTTGTCAATGTGCTTATCAAATTTGTTATCTGGTCAATTTTTTTACCATCATATGCGGGCCATGAGCGCCACTGATAGCCGTAAATATGCCCCAGGTCCCCGTTTTTGTCCGCCCACTCATCCCAGATAGTAACCCCTTTTTCATTAAGATATTTAATATTTGTGTCTCCGTTCAAAAACCATATCAACTCGTGTATTATTGATTTTAAATGAAGTTTTTTTGTCGTAAGCAAAGGGAATCCGTCACTTAGATCAAATCTCATCTGATATCCGAAAATACTTAACGTCCCGGTACCTGTCCTATCTTTCTTTTCAGTTCCATTCTTTAATACGTGGTCAAGAAAATTCAAATATTGCTGCATTTATGCTAAAACTTAGTTACTGTTAATTGAGATTATTTAAATAATTCGGACTAATTTTATAATAATATGGCGTAAGAAAAAACCGGTTACTTTCTGATGTAAAATTAGTAAAGTCACTTTAATAGCAAAAGATGTAAGTGCTAAAGTTATTTACATCTGTTGATTACTTTTTAGTTATCAACATAAACAGCCGTATCAAAATTTAGTACTTTTATCGCAACGCATCCAGTAGATGAGCACAACAGCAAGATATATATTCATAGTAATTGGCGTTATAATTTTAGGATTTATACTCTGGTTCTTTAAAAGTATAGTTGCCTATTTATTTCTATCGCTTGTCTTATCACTTATTGGGCATCCTGTTGTTGAATTGCTGGGAAAGCTGAAGATACGCCGGATTACTATACCCAAAGCCCTCCGTGCATTTATAGCCCTTATATTACTATGGATTGTTTTTTTTTCGTTCTTCAGAGTTTTTATACCCCTGATAGCATATGAAGCTAATGATTTATCGAAGATAAATATTCATTCGGTGGTTGATAATCTGGATGAACCTCTCAGAAAAGCAGACCAGTTTATTGAAAAATTCAAGATACCATCATCAAAGGATTTATCGGTCAAGGACTACATATCAGAAAAGCTGTCATCACTGTTGAGTGTTTCTTTGTTTTCAAATATCTTTTCCTCGATAACTAACCTGCTGGGTAATATTTTCATTGCAATATTTGCTATATCATTTATGACTTTCTTTTTTCTGAAAGATGAAAAAATGTTTACAGAATCAATAATTCTTCTGGTGCCTGATAAGCATGTCGAGTCATTCAGGCATGCTATGTCTTCTGTGCGCCGGTTGCTAATGAGGTACTTCATTGGTATAACAGGACAGATAACATGCATTATAATATTGGTAACGCTGGGTCTTACAATTGTAGGTGTAGGATTCAGGCACAGCCTGCTTATTGGATTTATGGCAGGCATACTCAATGTAATTCCTTATATTGGCCCTTTAATGGGAGCTGTTCTTGGTATAATACTGGGCGTTTCAACCCATCTTAGTATGGATTTTTATTCAGAATTATTGCCTATGATAGGTTATATGGCTTTGGTATTCATCATTGTACAGATAACTGACAATGTCTTATTCCAGCCATTGATTTATTCAAGCAGTGTTAATGCACATCCCATGGAAATTTTCCTGGTAATATTAATTGCCGGAAGTCTTGCCGGTATTACGGGGATGATCTTAGCTATACCAAGTTATGTTGTTGTAAGGGTCTTTGCTAAAGAATTTTTTAATAAATTTAAAGTAGTAAAAAAACTTACTGAAAAAATAAAATAAATTGTCCGACATATATGAATCACAGCCTTAAAATATCATTTTTACTGTTATTCTCCCTGTGTGTCTGTAAATCATACGCGCAATATGATTTTCAGGCAGATATTGTCTCAGGATGTGATTCGCTTATGGATGTTGATTTCTGGCTTGTAACACCTGCCGTTAGCGACAGTATAGTATTAATAACATGGGATTTTGAAGGGGCGGATCCGGCTTTTTATGTGTCATTTGATAAAATCGACACAATAACTGTAAGTTACAATGATACAGGCTCTTACCGTGTGTTTGTAAATATCCAGTTTAATATATCAGATACTACAATAGAAAAAGTAAATTATATTAATGTTAATAAAACTATAACTGCGGAATTCTCATTCAAGGATACTTTGGAAATTGCCCCTTATAGTGTTGTATTCCGTGATATCACACAATTATATGATTCTGTGGGAGCCTACGGTTTCGACTGGGATTTTGATGACGGCACATTCGACTCAGGCAGAACTGTGACCCATACATTTCCCGGTGCAAACGCATATAATGTAAGTCTTACAGTAACTGACATCTATGGCTGTTCCGAT
>CAZFHF010000177.1:0-6811 GCA_964518655.1 uncultured Bacteroidales bacterium
GAAAAAACTTTGTCACCCTCAATCTTGGAGATACATACGATATATAGATAATTTAAAGGGACAGCGCCCTGTTTATTTAGCGATCAATTTAAAGGGACAGCGCCCTGTTTATTTAGCGATAGTTTATTCCAGTCCGACTTCGCCCGGTGATATTCTTGAAGTGTGGTGGTCCTATTCAGATAATATCACATGGGGCGGTAAGATGCATGTGTGGTTTAACTGGCCATGCGTTTCGAGAGGAACAAACTTTTATAACGGTCATAATGAACTATTCAGCGGCGATCCTGTCTGATTATATAATATGCACCCGGCAACCTGTATCCGCCTGAACAGGACTAATAAAGCCGGTGTTCAATGCTGAATAAAAATCCCCGTAAGATCAATCCTGTTTACGTTTCAGGAAGAAATTGATAATCATTTTTTACGTTATTATTAAATTTCTTAGATTTATATTGTTTTTAACATATTGAAAATACGTAATGAAGAAAGCAATAGTCTCACTATTTATACTTTACACTTGTACGATTAATTATTCACAGGTAATTGAGAATGTTAATTATAATGTATTGGATGATCAGATAGATATAACTTATGATCTTGTTAGTTACAAGAAAGGCCAAAAATATAACATAGTATTAAAATTTGTTGATGACAAGGGAAAAACAATAATACCTGTTACTGTTGAGGGAGACATAGGAATAGTAAAAGGAGGATTGAATAAAAGAATTATTTGGAATGTACTCAACGATATTCAGGAATTTGAAGGCCGTTACAAAGCTGTGATAACTTTGACAAAACCTAAAATAAATAAGCATTCCATATTATACAATGCAAATATTCCATGGGATTTCTTTGGGATTAAATATGCATATATTGGCAGATTAGGTTGTTATACTTCATTAGCATCAGATTTCGGCCTGCTTGATGAAACAAGCCATTTTACCGGCGGCCTGGCAGTACGTGCAGCAACAAGAACTAATATATACTTCGGCGGAGGTTTGGAGTTATCCTGGGGTAATACAGTATTGGAATCCGGAATTATATTAAAATTTAATCATGCTACTATTGATTCAGGTTTAGGTTTTGATTTGATGGATTCTGAGTACAATTATTTTAAATTTGCATTTGGCTATAGTTTTTAAAACTAAACTTATAAAAAATGAAAAAACTACTGCTCTCTTTACCTGCCTGCCTGCTGATTATTTTTCCTTTAAAGTTGTATTCTCAGCAAGGCGAAAGCGGATACAAGACTGTAAATATTACCCGCGATAAAACTACTACAACAAAACCTGATCCTGTGAAAGAACAGGATCAAATTAAAAGCATTTCCGCAACTGAAAGCATTTCCACTACGGAACATGCATCTGATATTGATAATAATATACCTGTATCAGGGATGAAACATCCCAACAGGTTTGCATTAATTATCGGCAATGAAGATTATCACTCATTCCAGACGACTATGAGCAACGAGATTAACGTTGACTTTGCTGAAAGGGATGCAGAGTTATTCAAAGAATATGCACTGAAAACAATGGGTATACCGGAAGAAAATATATTATTTAAAATCAATGCAGGGCATATCGAGATGAAAAGGATGTTTGAAAAGATAACTCTTATAATGAAGCATTCGGGAGGACAGGCAGAAGTATTTGTATATTATTCTGGGCATGGGTTTCCTGATCTGGCAACCAAAACGCCATATCTGATACCTGTAGATGTATCAGCCACAGACCTCCAGTACGGATTAAAACTGGAAGATATATACCAGTCGCTTGCCGAATATCCCAGCAAAAAGGTAACGGTATTCCTCGATGCATGCTTTAGCGGAGGAGGAAGAAACATAGGATTACTTGCAGCAAGAGGTATTAAAATCAAACCACGTGCAGAAACAGTCAGCGGCAACCTCGTTGTCTTTTGCGCCAGCAGCGAGGACCAGTCAGCCCTTCCTTTTAAAGAACAGAAACACGGGCTTTTCACATACTACCTGTTGAAGAAGGTGCAGGAGACAAAAGGTGATGTTACTTATTCCGAATTATCACAATATATTCAAAGGAATGTGCCGATAAAGTCAATTATGATAAATAACCTTGAGCAGACACCACAGGTGAACTACAGCCAGTCGCTCGGGGACAAATGGAAAAACTGGACCCTGAAGTGAGGAAAGTTATTTTACTGGTTGCTGGTTGCCCATTGATAAAAAGATGACGACTACCAGGAATATATAGGAAAACTTAGAGAGTATTCAGACTACAGTAATGTGGATACAGGCAGTATTAATTTTCCATACATGGACAGTAGTGATGTAGTAAATGCTTATTCAACGCAGCTGGATAAATGGATCATGATGGATCCCTCATTTGCAGGTTATTTCAAGGATGAGAACGATAATTTCCTCGGCCTTTCCGAAGTGAGGGAAAGGCTTATCAATGATGATATGTTGGTTATGAGCAATTACCTGAACCATAACGGGAATAAATACATAAAAAGCGAATACAATTATGAGGCGATGAATTTCAACATGAGATAATATGTTGAATTAATCCCGGTGGATTATGATGCGGATAAATACAGCAACTATACATATGTTAGAAATCCGGATATCTTCTGGGCTGAGCCTTAAATTACATTGCCTCATTAAACTCATCCCTGTATCTTGCAACACCTTTTACGTTCTTCATCCTGTGCCTGTCAAGTATCATAATCATAAATACCGCACCAGGAATACCGTCCCACTGGCATTTAATACCGTATTTCGAGGCAGGCTCAAACCCGAACCTGGGATAGTATTGCTCATGCCCCAGAACAATAATAAAGGGCACTGATCTTTCTTTCAACCTTTTTATACCTTCCCTGACAAGCATTGAACCTATTCCCTGCCCCTGGAATTCCTGCATTACCGCCATAGGTGCCAGGCCCATTCCCCCTGTTCCCCCGGGGTGATCATCAAGAACTACCGGACTGAATAAAATATGCCCTGCAATTTCATTGTCTTTAACTGCCACCAATGAAAGGATATCGCATCCTGAATTTCTCAGCTTTTCAATAACCATACCTTCCTGCGGCTGATTAAATGCCCTGTCATTTACAGCTCTTATAGCTTCAATATCGTTTTTGTTCTCTTCCCTGACCTTTATCATTCAATTTAATTTAGATATTCAAATTTATTATAAATAAGGTAAGATGTCAGGGCGCTGTCCCTTTTTTATTTTACGGCAAAGACCCTGTTCCAGTAAAAGTATGTGCTGGCTTCAGGAAGATTGATAAAATTATTTAATTCCTCGAGAGCTTCCTTTATTTCTTCATTTGTAAGGAGGTTATAACCTGTTAATTTTCCTTTTGCCCCTTCAATGTTTCCTATAAGGTTCTCAATCCATGGCCTGAAAGATACCAGGTCGTAATAATGAAATTCCGGGGCAGCAGACAGTTCAATTTTTCTGAACCCGCTCTTCTTTACCAGTGAATATAGTTTTTTGCCAATCAATGCATCTCCTCCCAGCTCATACTGCAAGAGCGCAAATTTCTGCCATGCCTTTTTAAAGTTAGGACAATCAGGATACATTTCTATTGCAAGGATATTATTCTCCTGTATGAATAAACGTCCTTTCCTGGCAAGCACACGATGGATTTCATTGAGCACATTAAGCGGATTATTTACATGTTCAAGAATATACCGGCAATAGACCACATCAAAAGAGTTGTCCTCAAACGGCATATCCTGAGCATCACCCTTAATAAAAGCCAGATTTGAGACCTTAATATTACACTTTCTGAGTTGTTCCTCTGACTTCTCCAGTCCGGTTACACTGCCTCCGGGAATTCTCTTTGCCACCTCAGCAGTAAGAAATCCAAGCCCGCTGCCAACATCAAGCACCCTGTCCTTCTTCCCCAGCTTTAGAAAATCAAGAAATGATTTGTTGGTCATACTATTCAGGACTGCCAGCCTGGTTTGTTCATTTTGTTCAGTACCGTGTATGTACTTTTCGTCAGTCATTATTATTCCTGGTATTGTACAATATAATTAAATAAACTGGTATCATACATTTCAAAGATAAGACAAATTATTTATGGTTATATGTTTATGGCTGCCGGTTGTTGATTTTAGATTTTAAATTTAGAAATTTCAATCAGGGCGCTGTCCCTTTTATACGATGCCCATCTGCTTCATTAACAGAGTGGCGTTCATTTTCTTTGTTATTCCGTCAACGAGTTTATAATTGAAAAATATCTCAGCGCCGTCAATCTCAACCTCAAAACATTTGTTTTTAATATTTTGCGGAAATTTCTCCTCTGACTTTGCCAGTTCAAGATCGTGTGTGGCAATGATTCCTGTGCCATTAAGTTTAATTATCTTCTCCAGCACTACTTTTGATCCTTTCTGTTTATCTTCAGAGTTTGTACCTTTCAGTATCTCGTCAAGCATTATAAAAAGTTTCTCTTTATTACTAAGTTTTTTAATCAGCTCCTTCAGACGTTTTAATTCAGCATAAAAATAGGATTCATGTTTTTGCAGGGAATCGTTTGTCCTCATGCTTGTAAAAAGGTTCATAAGCCTGAATTCAAACTTTGATGCGCATACAGGTGCTCCGCACCATGCAAGAACAAGGTTAACACCAATGGTTCTAAGGAAGGTGCTTTTTCCTGCCATGTTTGCCCCTGTAATTATTATAAATTCATTCTCACGGGAAATCTCAATATCATTATCTACTCTTTCCTTTTTGTTAATCAGGGGATGGCCCAGGTTCTCCGAACTAAGTATTGTCCTGCCGTTTACTTCCGGAAAAACACCTGCCGGGAAATTAAAATAAAAATTTGCGATGCTTGAAAGAGCATCGAACTCGCCAAGGACATCAAACCATTCGGGAATTTTGTTTTTATATTTTGTCTTCCATTGTTCAAGCCTTATCACACATTGAATATCCCAGAGGAGAATGCCGTTGAGCATAACCCCGGCTATAAGGTTAAGCCTGTTATCAAAGGCGGATACTATCGCGGCAAGTTTATTTATGCTCTCATTTGCTGACAGTCCGTTTGATTTAAGCTTATTCTGCAGTTTGAGGAGGATCTCAGATTTAAACTCTTCGTCTTCAATATAAGCAAAGAGCCGTTTAAACTTCTTCAGCATATCAAGCCTTTTGCCTATAGCCGAGTGCACCCTGTTATTATACCCCAGTCTCATGCCGGTAACCAGAAGCTGTAACAGAAATAAAAGAATAAATAAATGAATTAAGTCAAATAATATAAAACTTACTGCAAGTGCTGAAATTGTAGCAAGAGGAAACAGCAGTGCCAATAATTTAAACACCAGCCTGTTTTTGTAATATAAAGGTTCAGCCAGCCATTTCTCTATCTGTTCAATATCGGAATCCGATTCGTCGTACTGCTTCCCTGAAGCATAAAAATTCTGCCGGCAGTCGATCTTACCGGATAATTCCTTTATTGAATCCTGCTTCATTTTTATATGCCCAGGATTCATCCCGGGAACAGTTAACCACGATGCAAGCTTATCCCTTCCGGCCTTTGTGGATGTCCTGTTCAACGACTGGAAAAGCGATCCCTGTCCGAAGATGTCAAGATCATAGCTGTAAGGATGCGTTGTGTCAATATATTCATCACCAGCCTGAAAATTCCGGAAGTCATAATCAAGGGCTTTTATTTCATTTTTATTAATATCAGCCAGGTACTCAATATGGGTCTTTTCCCTGTTCTTTCTGATGTACAATCTTACCTGTAATCCGAAAATAATTAGCAGGGTCAGGCTGGATAAAACTCCCAGTAATACAGAAAATTTCAGGATATTTACAAGGGCTATTATTACCAATATAAAAGTTATTAAACGCGTAACCGATAGTAAACCCAGAATTTTTTTTATTGAGCCAAGGCGGATATCTAAATACTTTATTCTTTCCCTGTAGAATTTTTCTTCCATAATAAAAACTTGTTAAATCTTAGAATTCCATAGCAACAACATTAAAAACCGTTTTTTTGCCGTGATAATAGCTTCCGGAAAGGTCAAAATCCCATTGCCAGGTTTTCCTGTTTTCACCTTCAGGCAGATCAGTATAAATCAGATTCTTTTTTTCTGCCAGGCTCCCGTCCATATAATAAAGCTGTTCTTCATAATCTGTAATTATGCATGATCTCCCTTGAACTAACGAATCAATATGTGATTTTTGTATCCTGCTTCTGAAATAATTTAGCTCTGATTCATCATAAATCAGAAACTTCTTCAGATAATCAACCAGAAGAATATCCAGTTGGTTAAGAATATTCAATGAAATGGTATAATCATTCTGTTCTTCAGTCTTCAGCACTGAGAGTTCAATTTCTTTGAGATCTTTTTTGGCATTTCGTCTCCGGTAATCCTTTACAAGGTCATATACTAAAAGTATTGCCCCTGAAATATCAGCCTCCTTAATTTCAACATTAGTAAATTTTCCAAGTTTATGCTTTATTTGTTGCGGGTGGTTAACATCAATAAGGATTATTTTTCTGAAATTATCACTGAGAAATTCAAGAGGTACATCAAGCAGCCATCCGCTTCCAAGGATTGTAACCGTATCAATGCCTTTCCCCGAGAGGCTTTCAATAATATAATTCTTAGTGTTTGTGAGGTGGCTTTCCCATGCCCCTTCCTGGTTAATATACCTTCTGATAATACCCTTCTGGTCAGAAAAGTAGTTCATTTTACGTAAAACGCTTTTTGATAATTGGTCACTCACTTTAATTATATCAATGAAAATCAGAATAAATATATCTCCTTTTAAAATAAAAGAAATGATTCTAAATAAATTAATTGAAAGAGAAAGAT
>CAZFHF010000178.1:0-6781 GCA_964518655.1 uncultured Bacteroidales bacterium
TGTATTCAATGCTTCAGCCTGCACCCACCATGTTTTTGTCTTGTTGATTATAGTAATGGAATCGGAATCATTATAATAATATCACTGATAATATAAGCCGCCCTTATCAAAATCAAATACTTTATCCAGAGAATGATCAACCATTTTTTTTGTTATGGCAAGTGTCACAGTATCTGATTTAATTCCCAGTACATGCGAGGCTTCAAGCATAAGGTAGGCGATTTCAACATCATGGCCGAAGGAAATATGATCCAGATAATAGTTGGCTTCTCTAACTGCATCGGATGAATCACGAAAAGACACAGGTGTCCAGTCCCTTTCCATAAAAAGTGTTAAGGATGCTCTTTCATTCACTATAGTATCGCGTATTAATACAAGCATTTCATTAAGCCGTTCACGCAGCATGCTATCCGGCCATACTTTATAAAGCTCAGAGAATGCTTCAAGAAGGTGAATTGAAGTATTCTGGTCTTTATAGCATGCTGCAGCCATATCATATTCTCCCGTTTTTTCGTAATCGTTACATAACAGGGAGCCGTCTTGTTGCAGATAATTATAATACCCTTTATATAAGGGATCACGGCTGTGCTTATCAAGCCATTGAAAAGTCTTAACAGCAAGATCCAGTGCTGAAGTATCACCTGACATCCTGTAATAAGCGGACAGGGAAAATATAGCAAATGCATTCCCGTAAGCCAGTTTGTATTTCCCGTAAGATGTTTCTATGGGATTTCCTTTACGGTCCCTCAACATATAAAATCCTCCATATTTCTCATCCCACATTTTATTTTTCAGAAACCGGTACCCGTGTCCTGCAATTTTCTTATAACTGTCATCATTATAAAACATTGCCGCTTCAGAGGTCGTCCAGACATGCCTGGTTTGTGTTACCAGCATCTTATTCTGCTGGCTGCCGGGTTTCCAGTTCCATGAAAAATTATCCAGAAATCCTCCGTAAACTGTATCCAGGGAACGTGGATACCAGGCATCCAGCAGCTCCTTTTTAAGCGAGTTCTCCATTTCCCCTGCAAGTTTATTACGTTCTGTTGTTTTTGAAGTGCTGCAGCCGTTGAATATAATGGAGTATACGATCAGGATCTGTATTATCAGGGTACGCCCAATTTGAGCATTTTTATTTGTTTTTCTCATCTTCATTTACTTAATAGTATCTTAATAATGAATTTTTATGCTGTGTTATTATTTATATAAAAATAATGGCAAGCAGGTATTTAAATAACAGTAGAAGCCTATTTTAATACCGGATAGTGTATTACAGGTTTTTTTATATCAACCCAGGGTAAATCCTTCAGGGTAATTGTTTCTTCACACTCATATATTTCAACAAATTCTTTGCTCTGTCTCCAGTTGCAGGAAGGGTTTCCCCAGCTCATAAACCATGTCCAGCGCGGTTGTTCCCTGAAATTTTTAGGGGTTGGTATCGGGCCTGCTTCACCAACAGCTATTGGTTTGTCTCCGGCCAGCTCAAGTAGTTTTTCATAACATTCAGTATTAAAGTCCCCTCTATAAATATCAGCTGCAAGGATATCAACCACGTCATCCCCCGGATAGTATTTATCATAGGAGTCCACTCCTGCTCTAATTTCATTAGCATTATATACCCATATAAGGTTATTCAGCTTATGAAAATTCACCATTCTGCCAAATAGCATACGGTATAATTTTTTATATCCGTCGTCACCTTTCTTTTTACCCCACCAGAACCATTGGCCGTTCATCTCATGATAGGGACGCCATAATACAGGTACACCGGCATCACGCAGTTGCTTGAGGAAATAAGCTATAACGTCAACCTGTGATTTCCACCGTTCGTTTATTTCAGTCCCGGGAGTTATAAGATCCTCCCATTCCTTATCTGTAAGTTCTCCTTTTATGGATTCTTCAAAAACAACCGGCTCGTCTTCTGTTGGCCTTACTGCATGCCACATAAGTGTAATTATAAATCCTTCATAATGACGGCGTATAGCCTCATCTACTATCTGCTGCCTGTAATTGATACCATCCCAGGTGCCGGGTGCGCTGAAGCCGAAATCCTGTCCGAACACTGCAGGATAGTATCCCGTAACTTTTTCTACTGCAGCAAGTTGTGTTGATCCGAAGAGGGGTTGACTATGCTGTCCGGTAAGTGTTTTCTTTCCGGATATACTGTAAATATATTGAAGCAGTTTTACAGCCTCAGGTGAAGGATCAGGTGTGACAGGAAGTGCAATGCTATCGCCATTTCCGGCAGATATATTATTTATAAACATTAATACAGAAAACAGACCGGTAATTACTTTTGCGCATCTCATAATATATAGTTCCTTTTTGTTAATAATAGTCAACAAATATCATTTTCAATGAATCAGAATTTAAATTTACTTCTATACCTTGTATATAAGATCCCCAATCTCAGTGTCTCAGCATCATCTTGTATGATTCAATCCATTCATTTCCAAACTGTAATTTGAAGAAATATATTCCATCCGGCAGGTTACCGGCATCGAAATCAATATAATAATCTCCCTGCTTTTGATATTCGTCTAATAAAGTCCGGATTTTCATCCCCAGTATATTATAAACTGTTAAACTTACATAATTTGAAAATGGGACTTTATATGAAATAACAGTTGATTTCTTAAACGGATTGGGATATACGTATGAGAACGTGAAATCAGCATAATTACCATTATATTTTATTACACTTAATTCCTCGTTCCTTTGAAAATAATGTATTCCACCATGTTCTACACCCACCAGCAAGTCTTCCAGTGCATCATTATTGAGGTCTGCAAATACAGGTGTTGTGGAATATCCCGGATTTATTCCACAAAATTCCTCATTAATAAGAATAAAATCCAATGAATTAGGTGCATCCTGCTTATAATGATTGAGATTGTTATTTGCTTCTCCGACAATTAAATCCAATAAACCGTCATTTTCAAGATCAGTAATAACAGGCGCGGCAGTAAATCCTACATTTATATCGCTGAATTCCTCTGATATGAGTGCAAAATCAGCAGAATCAACGGCAACCTGCTCATAGTGATGAATATTACCGGAATATTCCCCTATTATTAAATCCAGCAATCCGTCATTATCCAGATCGGCAAAACAAGGTTTGGGCCTGGTTAATTTGTCTTCATCAATACCACTCAGACTGTCTGTTTGTAAAACAAATATTGTCGAATCAGTATACTCTTGTTCATAATGATTGAGATTACCGTCTTCTTCACCGATAATCAAATCAAGCAATCCGTCATTATCCAGATCGGTGAAACAGGGTGATGCATTATTTCCCACAAAGATATCATTGAATCTGTCGGATACCATTGTAAAGCTGCTTATTCCTTCTGCATCCTGCATATAATGAATAAGATATCCCGATTCCCAGCCTGCAATGATATCCAACAATCCGTCGTTATCTATATCGGCTAATGCTAATGCGGGATTTCTGCCTGCATCCATAGTACCAATAAAGTTTTCAGTAATTATTTGAAAACCGGAAGAATCTGCTTTAACCTGTTCATAATGATTAAGAAAACCAAAATACTCTCCAACGACCATATCCTGAAGACCATCAAGGTCAATATCCGCAAAAGTCAGCACTGCCTGGCTTCCAACGTCAATATCGTTGAATTTGTCTGATTCAAGGGTAAAACATGTTGATGCCGGTGCATCCTGCTCGTAATGGTATATTTTTCCCTGGTATTCACCAACAAGCATATCAAGTAATCCGTCATTGTCAATATCAGTGAAACCCGGCTGGGAAAATTCTCCTACAACTATATCACACAAGCTGTCCGATACCAGGCTAAAACCTGTTGAATTCTTAAAATCCTGTTCATAATGATTGAGATTACCATCTTCTTCACCAATAATTAAATCCAGCAAAGTATCGTTATCCAGATCAGTAAAACAGGGGGTAGCCCATCTTCCAACATCTATGTTATTAAAACTGTCAGTTACAAGAATAAAACTCCTCGCTCCTTCTGCCTCCTGCTCGTAATGATACAAGCTCCCGCCCACTTCTCCAATTATCATATCCATCAGTTCATCGTTATCCAGATCAATAAATGCGGATGTGAGAGCATGGCCTTTCTTAATCTCATTGAAATTATCAGATATCAGGTTAAATACAGTTGAACCGGCTTCGTTCTGCTCGTAATGATTAAGATTACCTGATGCTTCACCAACAATTAAATCCAGCAATCCATTGTTTTCAAAATCAGTGAACACTGGTCTGCTAAAGGTCATTCCCTGCCCCCAGCCACCTTCATGAACTTCGGTATACGTCTGGGACAATACAATTGCAGCAAGGGAAACCATAAGTATTGATAGAAGCAATTTTGTTTTCATCATAGTATCCTTTAATATATTATAATAACAGCAAATTAACAGGGAGTCAGGATGATCAGCATACTGAATACTAATATATTAATAAATTATTGATTATCAAAATTATGCAAATCAGGAGATCATGTGGTATAGCTCTTATCCTGTTTTATCCGATTTCCGCGCTTTCAGTGATCACTTCACTATCCACCTTTTTTACAAGACCCTGCAGGACATTTCCCGGTCCAACTTCAGTAAATGACGAGGCTCCGTCTTTAAGCATGTTTATCACTGATTGTGTCCATTTCACAGGGGAAGTTAACTGCAATTTCAGGTTATTCTTTATCTCATCAGGATTCATTGAAGGCAGGGCCGTTACATTTTGATATACCGGACAAACAGGATCACTAAATTGCGTATCGTCTATTGCTTTTTCAAGTTCAACTTTGGCAGGTTCCATCAGAGGGGAGTGAAATGCCCCGCCAACTTTTAATTTCAATGCTCTTTTTGCCCCCAATTGGGTAAGCTTTTCCACTGCCATGTCAATACCTTTTATTGATCCTGATATAACAATCTGACCCGGACTGTTATAATTAGCCGGCACAACTACCTCATCAATCCCTTTACATACATTTTCAACAATATCATTTTCGAGTCCGAGGACAGCAGCCATAGTTGAAGGATTAATTTCACAGGCTTTCTGCATGGCCTGTGCACGTTTTGAAACCAGCTTCAGCCCGTCTTCAAAAGATAATCCGTTTGCTGCAACAATTGCTGAAAATTCTCCAAGCGAATGTCCGGCTACCATATCAGGTTTAAAACTGTCACCGGTCACCCTGGCTAAGATCACTGAATGAAGGAATATAGCAGGCTGGGTAACTTTAGTTTGCCTAAGATCGTCATCAGTGCCCGAAAACATGAGGTCAGTAATTCTAAAACCCAGAATATCGTTAGCTTCTTCAAATAAGTTTTTTGCCAGTGCTGAACCTTGAAAAAGATCTTTTCCCATGCCAACAAATTGTGCCCCCTGTCCGGGGAATATATATGCTTTCATCTATGGTAATTGAATTTAATATTCCGGTTAAAGGTATAAAATTACAAATTAATGCAGCTTCACTCCTATAAGATGCATGAATTCTTCCCTTGTTCTATGCTCTTTCATGAAGCATCCTGTGAAAGCAGAAGTTGTTGCAACGGAATTCTGTTTCTGCACACCTCTCATTGCAATACATAAATGCATCGCTTCTATTACCACTGCTACACCAAGAGGTTTGAGAGTATTCTGAATACAATCCCTTATTTGCACGGTAAGTCTTTCCTGGACCTGCAACCTCCTTGAATACGCATCGGCAACCCTTGCAATCTTGCTCAATCCGGTAATATACCCGTTAGGGATATATGCTATATGGGCTTTACCAAAAAAAGGAATCATATGATGTTCACACAATGAGTAAATTTCAATATTCTTTACAAGCACCATCTGCTTATATTTCTCCTCGAACATTGATGAAAGAATAATTTTTTCAGGATCTATATGATAGCCATGTGTAAGGTACTGAATGGATTGCGCTACTCTCAAAGGTGTTTTCTTCAATCCTTCGCGGTTTGGATCACTGTCAATCTTTTTCAGAATCTTCTGATACAATTCTGTTAACTCTTTTGTTTGTTTTCCATCGAACTTATAAATCCTTTCATATCCATTTTCTGCTATTCCTTGGTTTTTTTTATTATTTTCATCCATCATAATTAATTTAAATAATCACCTTATATATTAAATTTAGGGTATATTTATGAAAAGCGTAATTTTATATAATTATAAATTATATATATATTCAAAGGTTTAAAGTTAACAACTTTTTATATTATGGATATATTACATAAATATAATCGAAGTTGAAAATATTAATAGTCGCATCCTCAAATACGGAAGTCAAACAACTGGTAGATAAGATGGATTTCATTCAAAAGATAAATCCAAATTACACAACATACAAATACGGCACATTGTCCGTTGATATCCTCACTACCGGTATAGGCAGTGTATTTACTACATATTATCTTACCAAAGCTCTGGATGCAAACAGTTATGAGCTTATAATAAATATTGGAATAGCAGGGAGTTTTGACTATTTTCTTGAACAGGGTTTTGTTGTGAATGTAACGCAGGATCAATTTGCAGATCTTGGTATTGAAGAAAATAACAACTTTTATACTCTGAGCGAAAAGGAATTAATGAATGAAAACCTGTATCCCTTTACACGTGAAATTTTAAAAAATAAGGGCAATTATGATATTGATGAAGTAGATTCATTAATACCGGTTAAAGGAATAACTGTTAATACAATGGTTGGTGACCAGGAGGATATTAACAGATTAAAAAAGAAATTCAATCCTGAAATCATTACAACTGAAGGTGCTGCTTTCTTTTATGTATGTTTGCTTGAAAAAA
>CAZFHF010000179.1:0-6759 GCA_964518655.1 uncultured Bacteroidales bacterium
ATTAATTTTTCTTAGTCTGTTTTCTGTTCAACCCTGTAGTTCTCTACTGCATATTTAACATTCCTGACGGGAGTGAATATAGAGTCAATTGGAATAAGGCCGAATTCAGCATCAAGAGGCTTATTTTCTTCTGCTGCAACATAACCCCTGCCTTTATTAACCATGATCTCCATCTGCAGTTCAACATCCGGTTCCATATGACAGACAACAAGTTCAGGATTTAAGACCTCAAAGCTGCTAAGGAATCGGTTCAGGTCACCTGCTTTAAATGTCTCCTGCCCTGTGATAGTAGCAACAATTTTTTCATTATCAATGTCTTCGATCAGCTTCTTAAATCGGATCTGTTTTAAGTTCAGGATTATCTCGGTCATGTCTTCTATCACACCTGTTATTGAAGAGAATTCATGCTCAATTCCTTCCATCTTAATCATAGTTATTGCATATCCCTCCAAGGAAGAAAGAAGAATTCTTCTTAAGGCATTACCAACAGTAATACCATATCCCGGTTCCAATGGACGAAATTCGAATTTTCCGGATTTGTCATCGGAATCGATCATTATTACCTTATCTGGTTTTTGAAAAGCTAATATTGCCATAAAAACGTATAATTATTTAGATTATTTAGAATACAATTCAACAATCAATTGTTCTTTAATATTTTCTGGTATTTCCTCTCTTTCGGGCATATTAAGGAATTTTCCCGCCATTTCATTAGAATCCCATTCAAGCCATGAATAAGCGTTTCTGTAACTCGGGAGGGAGTCCCTTATAGCTTGAAGGGCTTTTGACTTCTCACGCACTCCTATAATATCTCCTGATTTTAATGTGTATGAGGGAATATTAACGATTTCACCGTTAACAACAATATGCCTGTGAGAAACAAGTTGTCTTGCAGCACTTCTTGTTGGTGCAATTGACAAACGATAAACCACGTTATCAAGCCGTGATTCAAGTAACTGAAGTAATACCTCACCTGTTATTCCTTTACTTCTTGAGGCTTTCTTAAATAAATTTGAAAATTGCCGTTCAAGAACGCCATATGTACTTTTCGCTTTTTGTTTTTCCTTCAGCTGCAAGCCGTATTCAGATAATTTTTTCCTTTTTCTGTTGAGTCCATGCATCCCGGGAGGATAATTTTTTCTTTCGAAGGATTTATCTGTCCCGAATATTGGATCTCCGAATTTTCTTGCAACCTTTGTTTTGGGACCTGTATATCTAGCCATTTGCTATATTAAGTTTTATAATATTATCAATTATATTTAAACACGTCGTCTGTTTGGTGGTCTGCATCCGTTATGAGGCAAAGGAGTGACGTCAACAATTTCAATAACCTCAATACCTGAAGTATGGATTGTTCTTATTGCAGACTCTCTTCCTGCACCGGGGCCTTTCACGAAAACTTTCACTTTCCTTAATCCCAGATCATACGCAGTTTTTGAACAATTTGCAGCAGCCATCTGGGCAGCATAGGGAGTATTTTTCTTTGATCCTTTAAATCCCATCTTGCCTGCTGATGCCCATGAGATGACCTGCCCCTGGTTATTTGTTAATGAGACAATAATATTGTTAAATGATGCATGTATATGAGCCTGTCCTACAGGTTCAATTTTTACAACTTTTTTTCTTGATGTTCCAGTTTTCTTTGCCATAATATAATCTTATTTAGTTGCTTTCTTTTTATTTGCAACAGTTCTTCTTCTACCCTTTCTTGTGCGGGCATTATTTTTGGTGCTTTGTCCTCTTACCGGAAGTCCTGTACGATGCCGTATTCCTCTGTAGCTGCCAATGTCCATTAATCGTTTAATGTTCATCTGAACATTGGAACGCAGTTCTCCCTCAACTTTGTAATTTTCATTAATTACTTTTCTGATACCGCTTATCTGGTCATCTGTCCAGTCTTTTACTTTAATATCTTTATCCACGCCTGCTTCCTGTAAAATTTTGTTAGCAATACTTCGTCCTATACCAAAAATATATGTCAGTCCTATTTCTCCTCTTTTGTTTTTCGGTAAATCAACACCAACAATTCTTGCCATAATTTATATTTTAAAATATTAATAATAAATAGCGTATTAACCCTGCCTTTGCTTATGCCGGGGATTCTTTTTATTTATTACGTATATGCGTCCTTTTCTTCTTACAATCTTGCAATCAGAACTTCGCTTTTTTACAGATGCCCGAACCTTCATTTCAATTTAATTTTAATTATTTATATCTAAATGTTATCCTACCTTTTGTAAGATCATAAGGTGACATTTCAACTTTCACTTTATCACCGGGTAAAATCTTAATATAATGCATTCTCATTTTTCCGGAGATATGGGCAGTTATAATATGACCATTTTCAAGCTCAACTCTGAACATTGCGTTTGATAATGCTTCTTTTATAACACCATCCTGTTCAATTGAAGGTTGTTTTGCCATTATACTTGATTTTGAAACTTAATTTCTTTGTTTTAATTTTTAATTACTTCTTCAATATATTTAAAGGTAGATAATATATCAGCCTTGTCTTTATTAACTGCAACCGCCAGTTCATAATGCGCTGAAGGTTTATTATCAGCAGTTTTTATTGTCCATCCGTCTTTTTCCTGCATGATTTCCTTTTTCCCGATGTTAATCATAGGTTCAATACATATAACCATTCCCTTTCTGAGCATAGTACCTTTTCCTCTGCGTCCATAATTGGGTACTTCGGGTGGTTCATGCAAGTTTTTTCCCAGTCCGTGCCCAACCATCTCCCTTACTACTGAAAATCCCGCGTTTTCGCAATGGTTCTGAATTGCATAACCAATATCACCAAGTCTTCGCCCTTCAACTGCAAATTCGATACCTTTGAATAGAGATTCTTTTGTTACTTTCATCAGCTTAATAATACTTTCATCAACTTCACCAATAGAAAAAGTATAGGCAGAATCCCCGTAATACCCGTTTAATATCACTCCGCAATCAATCGACACAATGTCACCATCCTGAATCTCATAGGAAGAGGGGATACCGTGTACAACTTCGCTGTTGACCGAGGTACAAAGTGTTTTTGGATATTCGTTATATCCTTTAAAACCGGGTTTCCCTCCGTTATCCAGTATATACTCTTCTGCAAGCCGGTCCAATTGCTGGGTTGTAATGCCAGGTCTTATTATTTTGGCAACCTCAGCCAGGGTTTTAGATACCAGCTCATTACTTTTTCTAAGTAATTCTATCTCTTCTTCAGTTTTTATAAGAATCATCAAAGAACTTAATTATAATTTACATGGAAGAAGCTATTCCTCCAGCTCTTCCTTTAATCCTGCCTGATTTCATTAAGCCATCATAGTGACGCATCAGAAGATGACTTTCAATCTGTTGCAATGTATCAAGAATAACCCCTACCATAATAAGCAATGATGTGCCTCCGTAAAAATAGGCAAAACCTCTTGTTATGCCTGCTTTCATTGCAAAGGCAGGTAATATTGCAACAAATGCCAGGAAAATAGAACCGGGTAATGTTATTCTTGACATTATATTATCCAGAAATTCTGCGGTTTTTCTTCCTGGCTTAACACCTGGAATGAAACCTCCGTTCTTTTTCATATCTTCTGCCATTTGATTAGGATTAATAGTGATGGCAGTATAGAAATAAGTAAATAATACTATCAGCAGTGCATTCGTAGTATTATATAAAAATCCTGCAGGGTCGGCAAAAGCTGACACGAAGCCTGACATCGATTCTCCACCGTACCGTGCAAAAGATAATGGCAGCATAACTATCGCCTGTGCAAATATTATTGGCATAACACCGGCAGCATTTACCTTAAGAGGTATATATTGTCTTACTCCTCCATATTGCTTATTGCCAATAATACGTTTTGCATATTGCACCGGTATTCGGCGTGTACCCTGTACAAGCAGGATACTGATAACAAACACCAGAAACAGGAATACGATCTCTACAAGAAATGCCACTAAACCCCCTCCTTGTTTTTCAAGCCTTGCTATAAGCTCACTGGAAATTGCAAATGGAAAACGCGCTATTATCCCAATCATGATAATTAATGATATTCCATTACCTATCCCTTTATCTGTTATTCTTTCACCCAGCCACATGATAAACATTGTTCCTGTAGTAAGAATTAGGATTGAAAAGGGGACGAACAATCTTTGCATGACACGGGCCTCAGGCGGTATCTGCGTAAGATATGTGGGGGCCTGGATTATCAGTATACCAACTGTAAGATATCTTGTTATCTGATTAATCTTTCTTCTCCCGCTCTCTCCTTCTTTTTGTAATCTTTGAAAATAGGGTACTGCAATTCCAAGTAACTGAACAACAATTGAAGCAGAAATATACGGCATAATACCTAATGCGAAGATTGAAGCATTTGCAAAGGCCCCGCCGGAAAACATATTAAGCAAACCTAATACACCCTGGGAGGCTCTTTCCTGCAATAACTGTAACTGCGAAGGATCAACGCCCGGCAATACTATTTTTGCTCCAAGACGGTAAATTAATAGTATGCCAAGAGTATATAGAATTCTTGATCTGAGTTCTTCAATTTTGTAAATGTTCTTAATTGTCTCAATAAATGCTTTCATTCATTTAAATTTTTACTGCTGTACCTTTTAAAGCCTCAATAGCCTCTTTAGCAGATTTTGAAAATGCATGTGCTTTTACTTCAAGTTTTGAAGTTAGTTTGCCGTTGCCAAGAATTTTTATCAAATGATTCTTTGAGCTGAGGCCTGCATCAATTAAAGTTTGTACATCAATTGACGTCAGATTCTTCTTATCAGCTAAAGACTGCAAAGTACTTATATTAATTCCTTTATATTCTTTTCTGTTGATATTGGTAAATCCATATTTGGGGACTCTTCTCTGCAAAGGCATTTGTCCTCCTTCATAGCCTTTTTTTGTTTTATAGCCTGCCCTTGACTTGGCTCCCTTATGTCCTTTTGTAGAAGTTCCTCCTTTTCCTGAGCCCTGTCCTTTTCCAAGCCTTTTTTTGCTTTTTATTGAGCCTTTTGCCGGTTTTATATTACTTAAGTCCATATCTTCTGAAATATCTGTAATTAACTAGTTTTTTCAATGTTCACCAAATGTATTACTTTATTAACCATTCCCATGATTTGCGGAGTGGCTTCTATCTCGATAGTCTTGTTCATCCTTGTTAAGCCGAGCGCATCGAGAGTCCTTTTTTGTCTCTTTGAACTTCCTATCCTGCTTTTTATTTGCGTTACTTTAATTTTAGCCATTTGAAAATATTTTATTAAAGTATTATCCGTTAAATACTGTGTCTAAACTGATACCTCTTTGCTGAGCTACAGTATATGCGTCTCTTAGCTGTATGAGTGCAGTAAATGTAGCTTTAACGAGATTATGCGGATTTGAAGATCCTTTTGATTTAGCCAGTACATCAGTTATTCCTACACTTTCAAAAACTGCACGCATGGCACCTCCTGCCTTGACCCCAGTACCGCTGGAAGCCGGTTTAATAAATACCTTTGCCCCTTCGTATTTTGAGAATTGCTCATGCGGAATAGTGCCGTTTAAAATGGGTACCTTTATCAGGTTTTTCTTGGCATCCTCAACTCCTTTTGCTATTGCAGTAGTTACTTCATTGGCCTTTCCCAGCCCGAAACCCACTATTCCATCTTCATTTCCCACAACTACTACTGCTGAGAAACTAAATGTACGACCACCTTTGGTAACTTTTGTGACTCTCTGTATACTAACTAACCGGTCCTTTAAGTCTAAATCAGTAGTTCTTACTCTTCTAATACTTGTTGTTGACATAGTTTTAAAATTTTAATCCACCTTCTCTGGCTGCTTCAGCAAAAGCTTTAACTCTACCATGATATAAATAGCCATTTCTGTCAAATACAATACTTTTTATACCAGCTTCTTTTGATTTTTCTGCTGCTAGTTTTCCAACGAGCTTTGCCTGTTCGGTTTTTGTTATATTTTTCTTTTCAGCAATCTCTTTATGAAGGGAAGATACAGCAAGTAAAGTATTACCTTCAATATCATTGATGAATTGAGCATATATTTGCTTGTTGCTCCTGAATACAGTCAATCTTGGCTTTTCTTTTGTCCCGGAAATGACCTTACGTATTCTTTTTTTAATCCTGAATCTTCTTTTTTGCTTATTCATAGCCATCACTAAAAAATTTACTCAATTATTGTACGCTTGCCGATTTACCGGCTTTTTTCCTTAGTTTTTCACCCACAAATTTAACTCCCTTGCCTTTATAAGGTTCTGGCTTTCTTAATGAGCGAATCTTTGCTGCAACCTGTCCGATAAGTTGTTTATCAGCACTTTTAAGTGTAACAACAGGATTACTTCGTCTTTCGGTTTTGGCTTCCACTGTCACTTCTTCTGGCAGCTCAATATGAATATCATGTGAGTAGCCTAAACTTAACTCAAGCCTTTGGCCTTTTGACTCAGCCCTGAAACCAACACCTATAAGCTCCTGTTGTATCACATATCCCTTAGAAACACCTTCAACCATATTATAAATTAATGAACGGTATAGACCGTGCAGGGCTTTGTGCCTTTTTTGTTCAGTAGGCCTTGATACAATTATTGTATTTTCTTTTACTTCAACCTTAATGTCGGGATCTACCTTTTGGCTCAGTTCTCCCAACTGGCCCTTAATATTGACAACGTTCCCCGGATTAATATTTACTGTTACACCTTCCGGAATATCTATTGGCAATAGTCCAATTCTTGACATTTGTTATTCCTCCTTATTAATGTATATAACATAATATTTCACCCCCAA
>CAZFHF010000180.1:0-6747 GCA_964518655.1 uncultured Bacteroidales bacterium
TAACCGTTAAAAACAGTTTCAAAAATAATCTTATCCTGCGAAAATACAGCAAATGAATGCATAAAAAGTACAGGAAAAACTATAAAAAAGGAATAAAAAGGGGACAGTGCCCCTTTTTATATCCCGATATCCAACCCTATATATATTTCCCTTCCGGGATTAACAGGAATAGATTTGCCTGGTGTTAGGCCCCGGTCAGTTAACCATATTTCTTCATCGAGTAGATTATTAACCTTCAGGAATAATGATAAATTTTTTAGATATGGCAGTTTTAACAGGTTTCTGAAGTCATATTTCAGATGAAGATTAACAAGATTGTAAGCATCAGGTGAGGGATTCAGCTGGGTTTTATAAAAATCATCCGGCTCGCCCTGGTAAACATCAAACAGGCTGATGCAAAGCCCCCTGTCAAAATAACTTATACCTGCTTTTACACCAAGATTTGGTATTGGTGTAACATTTTCAAGCCCGCTGCTATCCTTATTTGTCTGATACAGCAAGGAGCCGGTAAATAAAATAATGTTTGTAACGTAGTACTTACCTTCAAACTCAAATCCCTGAATTTCAATTTTTCTAATGTTGTCATATGTTGGCAGAGGATATTTTCCTGACCTGTCCTGAATAATTATATCTTTCTGTTTGCTGTAAAAATAATTTGCCCCAAGTTGAAATGATTTACCCTGGTAATTGATTCCGGCATCAATCGTGTTAACTTTTTCAGGATCAAGATCTGGATTTCCTCTCATTGCCGGATGCTGTAATGCCAGTTCATTTATACTTGGTGCTCTGAAAGCCTGGCTGTACAACAATTTAATATTCAACCTGTCTATGGGGTATATGATTATTTCTCCTCTCGGTACAAAATCAACATCAATTTTTTCAACTTTATTTACCTGGAAACCTCCTATTATTTTCAATTGCTTAATAATCTGATAATCAAGCTGTGC
This sequence comes from uncultured Bacteroidales bacterium, assembly GCA_964518655.1. GTDB lineage: Bacteria > Bacteroidota > Bacteroidia > Bacteroidales > UBA10428. Next base: position 948 of record CAZFHF010000180.1, read on the forward strand.
AAAGGCACCAAGACTGTACCTTGATGTATCGTTAATGGTTAAGTCCGCTTCAGGAGTTTTCATTATTTCTTCACCTTTGATAGTATTATATAAACCGCCAAAATTGAACCTTAAGTTATTTATAAGATTTATTGAATTCATCCATTCGCCTGTTATTTCATATGAATCCCTGTTAATGTTCGGCCAGGATGATACTTCAAATGTTGATTGCGTATATGTAAGGTTGAAATTCATATCCCATTCTTCAGTTATGTTAACTTTGTATCCAAGGTCTCCAAAACCTTTTTACCATTTAGCATTGCCGTGTGAGGGAAAAATAGCAGCATAATCTGCCAGAAAATAGTAATTTTCCCACTGGGTAAAGGACGACATAAGACGAAGATTTTTATAGCTTACATCGAAATAAGCTCCTGTACTTATATTGGGAATAGATACATTTATAGAAGTATCACCTGTTGGTGTTGCATATTTCCAGTCTGTTTCCCATTCCTGCTTTTGAAAATATCTTGCTGCAGCAACTATATTAATATCGCCAATTTTAAATTTAGCTTTTGCCAGGGCTCCTAAGTGACCTTCAACTCCTGCCTGTGCCGTAACTGAGATGTCATTTTCTTCTGCTTTTTCGGTAATAACATTAATTACTGCTGAAAAAGCATTCGAACCGTATAAAACCGACCCCGGCCCCCTTATAACTTCAATTCTTTCAATAATATTAACAGGGAATGCTTCATACATCTCACTTTTTATTCCTCCTTCCAGTGCTTCGCGCACCAGTCTTCCGTTAACAAGAAGAAGAACATGACTGGACGAAGGTTGTATCTGTTCACCACGAGGCGCTACAGTTGTTCTGTCAGTCATATAAACCGTTGACCCTATAAGGCTTGGAACAGTCTCAAGCAGTTCTTTAAGTGTTGTTCCGCCTAACCTGCTAATTTCATCCCTGGTTAGCACCGACACTACACCTGGAGCATCCGAGAGTTTTTCAGCGGATTTTGAGGCTGTGGTTATTTCCATGTTCAGGAGGTCTTCAAGGGACAATTCAACCAGTTCTCCTGTTCCCGCCTCTTTCATTGTAATATCTATTTTATCATAGATCCCCACTGTGGCACTGGCTGTTTCCATACCACTCAAAGTGAAAACGAGCGTCCTGATAGTATCGGGAACCTGTTCAATCTTATAATAGCCACTTTTATCTGTGGTTGCTGACAGGTCCAGTCCCTTTGGAGTGACCTTAACCCTGGCAACAGGGTTCTGATTATTATCAGTCACAACACCTTCTAATGTCCGGTATTGTGCACAAATATTAACCGTAATAAATGAAATCATTTTTACCTGAAGGATAGTTTTTACTTTTCTCATATTTTGTGATTTATAGTTATTATTATTAATATTAAATAAACCAACAATATGTATGCAGTAATAAATAATGATAAAAATTATCTGTTTACGGTGATTTAGCTCATTTAAATGATTGGATAATGATATTATATCCGGAATTTGATTCCAGTTTGAAATTAGATTGATATCAGGAATAACTCAGGAGTGTATTGGCAACTCAGCAATTTAACAATTTGGTAATGCATCTCAGGCATTCTTAATATCACTTATCATCTGTTTAGGGTTCTTTGCTTTGGCGATAGCTGTTCCTGCAACAATAATATCAACCCCTGATTCATAAAGTTTTCCTGCATTGGAGGTGTCAATTCCGCCGTCGACCTCAATAAGGGCTTTTGAATTCTTTCTGATGATAAGCTCTTTGAGATTTTTTATGCGTGAATAAGAATTTTCAATGAATTTCTGTCCTCCGAAACCGGCATTAACCGACATAATAAGCACAAGGTCGACATCTGTGATAATTTCGTCAAGATTGGATATTGATGTATGCGGATTTAAACAGACACCGGCGCTCATTCCAAGCTCCTTGATCTGCTGTATTGTGATGTTCAGATGATTGCATGCTTCGTAATGTACGGTAAGGTTGCTTGCTCCTGCTTCTTTGAAGCGCTGAAGGTATTTATGGGGCTCAACTATCATAAGATGAACGTCAAGAGGTTTTTTTGCTATCTTATAAACATGTTCAATTATAGGAAAGCCGAAAGATATATTTGGAACAAACACACCATCCATAACATCAAAATGAATCCAGTCAGCTTCACTTTCATTCACCATTGAAACATAGTCATATAAATGATTGAAATCTGCTGCCAGTATCGAGGGGGCAATATAACGCTTCATTAATCCTGTTTTTAATACGACACAAAAATAAAACTTTAATAAAAGAAATAACAGGAATTAAATAAAATTCCTCAAATAGTAACAAAATATGAAATACAGATTATCCCAGGTAGGTCTTTAATATTTTGCAGCGGGTGGCATTCTTAAGGCGTTTAATAGCTTTTTCCTTAATCTGCCGCACTCTTTCACGGGTAAGGTTAAACTCTTCACCTATTTCTTCAAGAGTATGAGGATGCTTGCCGTTTAATCCGAAATACAGCCTTATAATATTTGCTTCCCTGAATGTCAATGTGGATAAAACTCTTTCAATCTCTTTTCTTAAGGAATCCGTTAAAAGTCCTTTATCCGGACTGGGAATATCCTTGTTCAGCATAACTTCATACATATTGCCTTCCTCACCCTGCTGCAAGGGCGCATCCATTGAAACATGCCTGCCTGCGGTTTTTAAAGATTCTTTAACATCATCAGGAGCTAATTCGAGTGCAAAGGCAACCTCCTGCACTGACGGCTCCCTCTCAAACTTCTGCTCAAGCTCTGACAGCGTTTTATTTATTTTGTTTATCGATCCTATTTTATTTAAAGGAAGGCGGACGATCCTCGCCTGTTCAGCTAGAGCCTGTAAGATTGACTGCCTTATCCACCATACTGCATACGATATGAATTTAAAACCCCGGGTCTCATCAAACCTTTGAGCAGCTTTGATAAGTCCCAGATTGCCTTCATTTATTAAGTCGGGTAGACTAAGGCCTTGATTTTGATACTGCTTTGAAACTGATACAACAAATCTGAGATTTGCATTAATTAATTTCTTTAACGCTGAACTGTCACCATTTTTTATCCTTCGCGCAAGTTCAACTTCTTCTTCTGCAGTTATGAGATCAACTTTTCCTATTTCATGCAAATATTTATCCAGAGAAGGGGTTTCGCGATTAGTAACCTGCTTGATAATTTTAAGCTGTCTCATACTGTAAGGGGCTTAATAATAGTGTTTTAATGTGATAGTATCGCGTAATAAATTTATTTTAGCATTTCTAGGTATTCAATAAAAAATATATTATCTTTGAGCCACTACGTAATATAGAATACAACTGGTTAACCCTTGTCAACGAACCTTGGTTTTCTTTAATGTTTAAAAGCCATTAAAATTATAAAAAAAATATTAAAAATCAGTATTGTGAAATAATTTATCTTTTTTTTTGGTAATTCTAACTAAATACTTATAATTGCATTGGATTTCCGATATGAAGTTACCTAATTCTTGTTGAAAGCAAATTCCCTTAGAGAAATTGAATATTATCCTTTGATAATTACATAACATCTTGAATTATAATTATTAGCCATTTTATTAATTTTAAAATCCATTAAAAATTATGTATGATATTTTAGAGCTGAATAAAAAGTTGGTTTCAGAGCTTAGAGATATTGCAAAGCAATTAAAAATCAGAAAAGTTGATTCGCTAAAGAAACAGGATTTGGTATATAAAATTCTGGATCAACAAGCGATAAGTGCAACAGGGCCAAGAAAAGAAGATAAATCAGCTAGAAGAAGAATTAACCAGTCAGATAGAAGAGAGGCTGTTAATAAAGGCAGAAATATTGATAAGATGAAGGAAGAAGCTGACAGGGAAATAATGATGAATGAAAAGGAAAAGCTGGTGGAGAAGACAATTGAAATGGTTGATAAAGAACAAAGAAGAAAGAATGACATTGAGCATAACAGGGATTTTAATGATAATATTGTTAATAATGAATCTGAAACTGATGTAGTTCAAAATGATAATATAGATAATAAGACAGTTGTAAAACCTGAAGTCAAACATCAAAGCAAAATCAATGATTTTGACGGAATTATAAGCAATTCAGGGGTACTGGAAATAATGCCCGATGGATATGGATTTTTAAGATCTTCAGATTATAATTACCTTAATTCGCCCGATGACATTTATGTATCGCAGTCGCAGATAAAATTATTCGGACTTAAAACCGGGGATACTGTTAAAGGTACTATCCGCCCGCCAAAAGAAGGGGAGAAATATTTTCCGTTAATAAAAATTGAAGAAATTAATGGCAGGGATCCTGATTATATAAGGGACAGGGTTCCGTTTGATTATTTAACGCCCTTGTTTCCTAATGAGAAATTTACATTGATAAGAGCAGGTGAAACAGGAGCCTTATCCGTAAGAATTGTTGATATGTTTGCTCCTATAGGTAAAGGACAGCGTGGCCTCATTGTAGCCCAGCCTAAAACAGGAAAAACTATCCTGTTACAGGATATAGCCAATGCAATTGCTGCGAACCATCCTGATGTATATCTGATTATTCTGCTGGTTGATGAGCGGCCCGAAGAGGTTACCGATATGGCAAGAAATGTTAAGGGTGAAGTAATATCTTCTACATTTGATGAACCAGCTGAAAGGCATGTAAGAATAGCTAATATTGTACTTGAAAAAGCAAAAAGGCTGGTAGAGTGCGGACATGATGTTGTAATTCTTCTTGACTCTATTACTCGCCTTGCCAGGGCATTTAATACTATTGCCCCGGCGTCAGGTAAAGTATTATCCGGTGGTGTTGATTCAAATGCCTTGCATAAACCAAAGAGGTTTTTTGGTGCAGCAAGGAATATTGAACATGGTGGTTCATTGACAATACTGGCAACAGCCCTTACAGAAACAGGATCAAAGATGGATGATGTGATTTTTGAAGAGTTTAAGGGAACAGGTAATATGGAACTTCAGCTCGATCGTAAGCTTTCAAACAGACGTATATATCCTTCTGTTGATATAACAGCTTCCAGCACCAGAAGAGAAGATCTCCTGCTTAATAAAAACTTCCTTAATAAAATATGGATACTGAGAAAATATCTCACTGATATGAATTCCATTGAAGCTATGGAGTTCCTGAGGGATAGAATGGTGAAAACCGAATCAAATGAAGAATTCTTAATTTCAATGAATGGAGAATAAAACATTATGGCAATAAACGAAGCAGTATTATACTGCTTTTTTTATTTCCCTTTTACACGCTAGATCTAATAATCCCTGCTTGACATTTTGCTTATTTTTAATCAAAATGAATAACCCTTAAATGTTATAAAACAGTGTTAAAAATTGGTGATTTCTTATAATTTTGTATTTTCTTTTTGTAAAAAAAATTATGTAAAACATTAATAATTAGTAATATAAAATGGCAACAGAGAAGAATTTTATTACTTGTGACGGAAATTATGCTGCTTCGCATATCGCTTATATGTTTAGTGAAGTAGCAGCAATTTATCCAATAACACCTTCTTCAACAATGGCGGAGTATATCGATGAATGGTCAGCTGGAGGTAGAAAAAACATATTTGGTGAAGAAGTAAAGGTTACTGAGATGCAATCCGAGGGTGGAGCATCAGGTGCTGTTCATGGTTGCCTTCAGTCAGGTGCCTTAACTTCAACATTTACTGCTTCACAAGGATTATTATTAATGATTCCAAATATGTATAAAATTTCAGGTGAATTATTACCCGGAGTTTTTCACGTTTCAGCACGAAGCCTGGCAGCACAGGCCTTATCAATATTTGGTG
>CAZFHF010000181.1:0-6741 GCA_964518655.1 uncultured Bacteroidales bacterium
TTTGAAAAAAAAACAGATACAAGTTTTTATTATGTGCCAATTAGTACGGCGTACTGGAAAAAATACTATTTGTATAATAATGAAGGAAACGTAGCTGAAATAAGAAACATAAAAATGTTCCTGAATTCAAAGTCATTCAGCCTGGATTCCAGGATGGAAATAAAGTATCTTAAAAATGACTTAATCACACAAAAAACCTTGTATAATTCAAAGAATCAAAAGGTATATACAATAAATATGGAATACAATTTTTAACATCTATTGGCAGGTACGGTTATAAAAAATTGACGGGATAATTGTAAATTTAAAGGTTGCAACCCGTATCAAGTTCATCATCACTTAACAAATATGAGAGTTATAATCACCAACTGATAATAATTACTGTAATGAATAGGAAACTTAAATTGCCCGGAACCGCATTTTCAGTCTCAACAGACTGGTTGCTAATTTTCTTCTTTGCCCTGGTAAAATTATTAATCCACCTGTTTACATATTCAAATTACGAACTGCACAGGGATGCTTACCTGTATTACGCGCTCAGCGAAAACCTTGCATGGGGATATGTTGCAGTACCTCCATCTATTGCAGTTGTCGGAAAATTGGCCACTCTGATTTTCGGGAACACAACATTCGGATTACGGTTTTTCCCGGCATTTATAGGAGGTATCAATTTAATTATTATAGGATTGACAGTTAAAGAACTTGGCGGTAAAAAAATTGCGATCACACTGGCAAGCCTTGCATACATATTGTCACCTTCATACCTTCATACCAACGCATTATTTCAGCCTGTTAGTTTTAACCATTTTTACTGGTTGCTTTCAGGTTACCTTATTTTGCTGTTGATAAAGCACAACAATCCGAAAATGTGGATATGGATAGGGATTGTATTCGGATTAGGATTTCTCAATAAATACTCCATTGTTTTCTTTTATACAGCCTTTGCTATTTCACTGCTGATCTCCAGGTACCGGCAGCTGTATTTATCAAAATATTTCATTATTGCTGTGGTTGTGGGATTTGCAATAATCCTGCCAAACCTGGTCTGGCAGTATAAGAATAATTGGCCAGTTATCGGGCATCTTTCGGAATTACGTGAAACACAGCTGGTGCACGTTCGGTTATCGGATTTTATTATGGGGCAGTATTATATGAATGTACAGGCAATATTGATATGGCTTGCAGCACTCCTGGTGCTTTTATTTTATAAAAAGGAAAATCAGTTCAGGCCCTTCGCGTATGTATATATTATCGTTGTTTTTCTGATAATGTTAGGCAGCGGCAAGACATACTATACGCTGGGCGTTTATCCTATTCTTTTTATATTTGGCGGTTACTTTACTGAAAAGTATATCAGGAAATATATAATATATGTCGCTGGCATCCTGGTACTGTGGATGTTTTATTTTTTATATTCTTCACTTCCTTATGACGGAATACCGTTTTTAACGTTCGAAAAAGTATATCACGAAGCGGCTTTCAGGTGGGAAGACGGGGTAAATCACGATATTCCCCAGGATATGTCTGATATGACGGGATGGAAAGAAATAGGACAAGAAGTGTGTGATATTTATCTTAGCCTTGATAAGGAAAAAAGAAAAAACTGTGATATTTTTTGCTACCATTACGGCCAGGCGGGTGCTGTTATGTTTTATGGAAAGAAAATAAATATTCCGCAGCCAATATCTTTCAATGATAATTTTGCTATATGGTCGCCTGACAGCCTTGCAAGTGATTATATGATCTGGGTTCATTCGCCTGAGGGAAATGACTTTGACCCTGACAGCCTTATATCCCGTAATTTTTATAAAGCGGAACTTATTGCTACCATTGACAATAGATATTTCAGAGAGAACGGAACAAGGATATATCTTTGTGAATTTCCTGTCGAAGATTTTAAAAACTACTACAAATCGAAGATTAAAGAATTAAAGGAAGACTACCGCAGGTAAATAAAAGGGACAGCGCCCCCGCGGGGGCGCTGTCCCTATTTTCATTCGCGGGGGCGCTGTCCCTTTTTCCTTCTTTATTTTGTTATTTAATTAAAAGTATATATATTTACAGACCAAACGGTCGGTATGATTTAACCCATTGATATACTCAGCAAAGATGACTAAAACAAGAGACCATATTATGGATGTTGCCTTAAAACTCTTCCTGCAAAAGAACTTTAAGGAAGTAACCATGAAGGAGATCGTTAAAAAAACCGGACTGTCAAAGGGGGCATTTTATCATTATTTTGAAAGCAAGGAAAAGCTTTTTTCTGAAGTAATTGACATTTTCTTTTCATCTGTGATAGATATTGATTTTAATGATTATTCAAGTAAATCGCTGTACGAGTTTTATAATAACAATTTAGATAAACTGGATACACTAAGGATCAATTTCAACGGTAACAAAGATGAGGCAGATGATAGTTTTTTCAATATGAATTTTTTCTTCCTGATTTTTGATGCCCTGAAGTTATTTCCTGAATTCAGGAAGAAAATGGAAGATTATCATAAAAAGGAATTAAATACATGGATGAGGGTCATAAAACGTGCAAAAGAGACAGGTGAAATAAAATCATCAATGAGTAATAGGCATATAGCGATGATTTTCATACATACCAGTGATGGCACAGCTATGAATCTTGTTCTGGAGGGCAGCATGGAAAACCTGAAAAAAGAACTGAAATCATTGTGGGACAGGTTTTATGATAGCTTAAAAGAATAATAAATTTATAATAAACGAATAAAACAATATATGTTCTGATTAAAATATACAAAATACTGAAATAACAATGAATGATATTCTTAGAACTGAAAATCTGACAAAATACTATGGCAGGGTTCACGCCGTGGATTCCGTTTCCATAAATGTGGAAAAGGGTGAGATATATGGATTTCTCGGCCTTAATGGTGCCGGTAAGACAACAACAATAAGAATGCTTCTGGGAATAATCAGACCAACATCAGGTACATCTTATTTAAAAGGGAGAAAGGTAAATGCAGGCACTCATGAACTATGGAATAATGTTGGATATCTTGTAGAGATACCTTATGCATATCCGGATCTGACAGTCAATGAAAATCTTGAGATCATGCGCCGCCTGCGTTTTATTTCAAGCGATGATTCAGTTGAATCTGTCATGGATAAGCTTCAGCTTGGCTCTTACAGGGATAGAAAGGCAAAAGACCTTTCGCACGGAAACGCACAGCGGTTGGGTATAGCAAAGGCTATTATACATAATCCGGATATACTTATACTGGATGAACCATCCAACGGACTTGATCCCGCGGGTATTGTAGAAATTCGGGAAATGCTTAAAAGCCTTGCGCATGACAGGGGAGTGACGATATTTATTTCAAGCCATATTCTGGGTGAAATTTCAAAATTCGCTACACGTATCGGTATAATTCATGAAGGGAAGCTTATTCAGGAGTCTGATGTTGATCATATGGAGCAATCACGGTACAAGAAGCTGCATGTGAACACTCATGACAGGGAACAGGCCGAAAAGATACTCACAAAAAAGGGATATACGATATCAACAGCAAAAGCAGGATTTATGGAAGTTAACGGCAGGGATGCTGTCGGCAGTCCGGAAAAAGTTGCTTCACTTCTTGTGAATGAAGGATGTCCGCCTGTTATGCTGAAGGTTGAGGAAGAAGACCTGGAATCTTATTTTTTAAGGATCATAGGAAAGAATGGAGGTGCACAATGAAAGGATTATATAAAGCTGTATGGGCCGAAAGTCTTAAGGCGCGAAGGTCTAAAATACTCTGGATAACATTCCTGCTTTTCTCATTTATTGCGGTGATGATGGGAGTAATGATGTTTATTGCCAATCATCCGGAGGTGGTAGGTGATTCGGTAGTGCTGAGTGCCAAAGCATCAATGATTGGAAATGCCGACTGGCCGGCCTACTTCGAATTCCTGTACCAGATCATAGCTATGATCGGCTTGATTGGATTCGGGTTCGTGATAAGCTGGGTCTTTGGCAGGGAGTATTCGGATCATACGGTAAAAGACCTTCAGGCAGTGCCTGTTTCAATAAAAATCATTGTTTTTTCGAAGCTCATTGTCATTGTATTCTGGTCAATCCTGCTGTCATTGGTTTTATTCATTTTAGGAGTCTTAACTGGTCTGGCAGTTAGTATTCCCGGCTGGTCAGGGGCCCTGGCCATAAATGCTTTCATTATATTTATGGGCACTGCATTGCTGACATTACTGCTATCCACACCAATTGCATTTTTTGCCAGCATAGGACGCGGGTATTTACTTCCGATAGGTTTTATAATCCTTATAATAATAATAACCCAGTTTATTTTGGTTGTCATCCCAAGTATGGCACCGTATATTCCCTGGGCGATACCGGCGCTTTATTGCGGAGCAGCAGGGCCTTCAGGCCCGCAGATAGGGGTTGTAAGTTATCTGATATTGTTATTAACCAGTGTTTCAGGTGTAATAATAACCCTCGCCTGGTGGAGATTTGCTGACCAGAAATAATATTTCATAAAAGAACGCTATCACCTGTATAAATTATTTTATTATATTTAACGCCTTTAAATGATGTATAAACAAGTTTAGGCTTAGCGTGTTATGGTTTTCAACTCTATTGAATTTCTGATATTCGCGATAATATTTTTTATTCTCTGGCCGATATTTAACCAAAAAAATAAATTGCGCTGGACATATCTTACTGTGATGTCATTTATTTTTTATGGCTGGTGGGACTGGAGGTTTATTTTTCTTATAATTGGCAGCGGACTGATAGATTATTTTTCAGGCCTTGGAATAAAAAAATACAACCACAGGAAAAAGCTCTTTTTAATCTTTTCACTGATAGGTAACCTGGGATCCTTATCTGTATTTAAATACACCGGTTTCTTTGCAACGGTTATTGATGATCTATTATCAATCTCCGGTATTCAGACTCATCTGATGGAAAGGGTACCTGAGTTTGCCCTGATTCTTCCTGTAGGCATAAGCTTTTATACCTTTCAGTCATTATCCTATACAATAGATATATACAGGGGCAGGCTTCAGCCTACCCGTAACATATTACATTTTTTCAGTTACCTGGCAATGTTTCCACAGCTTGTTGCCGGTCCTATTATCAGGGCCAGGGATATGTTAAGGCAGTTGGCCGAAAAAAGAAAGGTCTCCTGCCTGCAAAAATGGAATGCCATAAAATTAATCGTATTTGGTTTATTTCAGAAGGTTGTGATAGCCGATAACCTGTCTTTTTTTATTGATTCGGCATTTGAAGATCAAGCACCATTTTCAGGAAGTGCATACTGGTGGGTAGTTATGATTGCATTTTCATTTCAGATTTACTGCGATTTTTCAGGTTATAGCCTGATAGCGAGGGGACTTGCAAAGTATATGGGGTATCATTTTAAAATGAACTTCAACCATCCATACCTGTCAAAAAGTTTCAGGGAATTCTGGACAAGATGGCACATATCACTTTCCACATGGTTCAGGGATTATGTATATATACCTCTCGGTGGTTCAAGAAAGGGGATTTACAGGGGTTTTCTGTTTCTCTGGATAACAATGTTGCTTTCAGGCTTATGGCACGGGGCTAACTATACTTTCATAATATGGGCAGCATTACATTCATTGTACCTGTCAGTCGAGAGATTAACAGGAATGAATACAAAAGCCAAAAGAAAATCAAGCGGCATATTCCGGATTATAATAATTTTTATGCTTGTGACCCTGGCATGGGTCTTTTTCAGAGCAGAATCACTGAAACAGGCAATTGATATTACAGGCCAGTTATTCAGCCTGAAAGATCTAACATTTAAATTTTTTGATTTTTACTTTAATAATATGTTTTACCTTGCTCTTGCAATAATCATTGAGTTTTTAATGTTATTCAGGAATGGAAACTATATCATCTACCGTTATTACAGAAAATATAATATTGATCTGATAATTGTCGTTATCGCTGTAACAATGATTATATTCTTCAGGGGGGAAGGAAAACAATTTATTTATTTTCAGTTCTGATTTATGAAAGCAAAATACAAATTAATATTGCTTCTTCCGTCAGTTATCGGACTTTCATTGCTCCTGAAAGTTATATTACCAGGACCGGTTGAAAATTTAGCAGCACGGGATCATTTATGGACTGTTAAAACCCATAGCCATAAAAAATATAATATCCTGGTAATAGGAGACTCCAGAACATACAGGAGTGTGTCAACTGATGCAATTCTGGAGGGAATTGAGGGTCTTTCTGCTATTAATCTTGGATACTCTTCGGCAGGTTTTGATAGTTATTATATGGATTTTGTTCAGTCAAGGATTAAAGATACCGGGAAACAAATTATTATTATCGGGATTACCCCAAATAGCCTTACACCAGTGAGTTTCAAAAACGAGCACTTAAAAAGAATTCAGAGTGAAGACAACATCACAGTATTTAAGAACAAATACCTTAATATAATATATAAGCATTTTAATCCGTATATACCACGGGAGATATGGGACTATACAATAAACTCACGTGAACGAAGGGGTTATTACCAGGAATTTTCTAAGGACGGATGGATTAAATCATATAAGGTTCCTGAGAAATCTGAATCAGCTTTAAACTCCTATATAAAAAATTTTCAAAAAAACCGTGTGACGGAAACTTGCATTAACAGCTTATTGCAAAGAGTAAAACAGTGGTGTGACAGTGGAATTTGTGTTGTAGGTTATCGTGTGCCGTCTTCTGAAAAAATGGTTGCAATCGAGGATTCG
>CAZFHF010000182.1:0-6705 GCA_964518655.1 uncultured Bacteroidales bacterium
GCAATAATGCCTGTATACGATGTTTTAATGAACTACAGAAAAAAAATAAGGCATATACTTACACGCCATGAACAGGGAGCAATTCATGCTGCCGAGGGTTATGCAAGAGTTACAGGGAAAGTTGGTGTTTGCATGGCAACATCTGGACCGGGAGCTACAAATTTAATCACAGGAATCGCGAATGCTATGGTGGATTCAACACCTATTGTCTGTATTACAGGCCAGGTTATAGCTCCTCTTCTTGGTACAGATGCCTTTCAGGAAACCGATGTAGTAGGTATCTCAATGCCTGTTACAAAATGGAATTACCTGATTACAAAACCTGAAGAGATACCTGAAGTTATTGCCCAGGCATTTTATATTGCCAGCACCGGACGTCCGGGACCTGTTGTGCTTGACCTGACAAAAAATGCACAATTTGGAGAACTGGAATTCAAATATAAAAAATGTACATCCATTAGAAGCTACAATCCTGCACCTAAGATTGACAGGAATAAAATTAATGAAGCAGCAAAGCTTATTAATGAAGCAAGGAAACCTTTTGTATTATTCGGCCAGGGTATTATTCTGGGAAGAGCTGAAGATGAATTCCGTGAATTTATTGAGAAATCGGGTATCCCCTCAGCATGGACAATCCTTGGAAAAGCGGCTTTGCCAACTGATCACCCCTTAAATGTCGGTATGCTGGGTATGCATGGTAACTACGGCACAAACATAAAAACCAACGAGTGTGATTTGATGGTAGCCATAGGTATGAGGTTTGACGACCGAGTCACAGGTGATCTCAGCAAATATGCCAAGCAGGCAAAAATAGTCCATATGGATATTGATCCTGCTGAAATAAATAAAATTATTGTACCTGATATTGCAATCCTTGGGGATGTCAAAGAGTCACTGCCATTGTTGACCGAACAAATAAAAAACAAATCCTATGATTCGTGGATCAATGAATTTAAAGATTGTTATAAAATAGAATATGATAATGTTATAAGTAAAGACTTCTATCCTAAGAAAACCAGAATTACAATGGGTGAAGTTATGCGAATAATTACCGAAAAAACCAAAGGTGAAGCCATAATAGTAACTGATGTAGGGCAGCATCAAATGTTTGCCTCAAGATATGCAAAAATGAACAATACACGCAGCTTTGTTACGTCAGGTGGTCTGGGTACTATGGGATTTGGATTACCTGCAACTCACGGAGCAAAAATCGGTGCACCTGACAGAGTGGTTATTGGAATAATTGGTGACGGCGGATTTCAAATGACAATACAGGAGCTGGCAACAATAAAGCAGACAGGCGCCGCCGTGAAATTAGTACTGCTGAATAATACATACCTCGGCATGGTAAGGCAGTGGCAGCAACTGTTCTTTAACAGAAGATATTCTGAAACCCATTTGAAAAATCCTGATTTTATTAAGGTAGCAGAGGGTTTCGGCATTAAAGGCAAAAGGATACAAAACAGAAAATTACTTGACGCAGGAATTCAGGAAATGCTTAATTATAAAGGACCATATTTGCTTGAAGTTAACATCGAAAAAGAGGACAATGTTTTTCCGATGGTACCTGCAGGCGCCTCAGTTTCAGATGTTATTCTTAATGCCGATTAAAAAAACTGCTTGTATGAATTTATAAAAACAAGACTTAAAAGAATAAAAAAATGAAAAAATCATATACTATAACAGCCTTTTCAGAAAACCGCGTTGGTTTGCTTAACAGAATAACAATTATTTTTACTCGCAGACAGGTTAATATCGAAAGCCTTGCCGTATCAGCATCAGCTATTAAAGGTATTCATAAGTTTACAATAGTAGTTGAAGATACAAAAGAGAAGGTGGAAAAAGTTGTAAGCCAGATAGAAAAACTTGTTGAAGTGCTTAAAGCGTACTATCATACCGATGATGAAATAGTATACCAGGAAATAGCCTTGTATAAAGTACCTACAGATGCATTGTTAAAGAGCAAGACCCTGGAAGCAACTATAAGAAGCTATAATGCCCGTATACTGGAAATTACACCCGAGTATGCAGTAATCGAAAAAACCGGCCATAAGGAGGAAACACAGGAGTTATTTAATAAACTGAACAAATACGGCGTAAAACAATTTACCAGGTCAGGAAGAGTTGCAATAACAAAGTCAAGCAAAGAACTTCTAACCACTTATCTTGATGAAGTTGAAGAAAAGGAATCAATATATTCAAGTAATAATAATTAATAATAAATATAAATCATGGCAAAATTAAATTTCGGCGGAGTTGAAGAAAATGTAATAACAAGGGATGAATTCCCTTTGTCAAAAGCACAGGAAATACTAAAAGATGAAACTGTTGCAGTAATAGGTTATGGTGTTCAGGGTCCGGCACAGTCACTGAACATGAGAGACAATGGAATTAATGTTATTATTGGCCAGGCACCTGAATTTAAAAATGACTGGGACAGGGCTATAAAAGACGGCTGGATTCCGGGTGAAACATTATTTTCAATAGAAGAGGCAGCAAGAAGGGCAACTATTATACAATACCTGGTATCTGACGCAGCACAAAGAATCGTATGGCCTAAATTGAAGTCCTGCCTGAATGAAGGCGATGCACTTTATTTCTCACACGGATTTTCAATAACCTACAAAGAACAGACAGGAGTTGTACCCCAGAAAAATATTGACGTGATACTGGTTGCACCCAAAGGTTCAGGCACAAGCGTAAGAAGAAATTTCCTCGCCGGCACGGGGATAAACTCAAGTTATGCTATATTCCAGGATTATACAGGCAAAGCAGAGGAGCGAACCATTGCTTTAGGTATTGCCATCGGCTCGGGTTATCTTTTTCCTACAACATTTGAAAATGAAGTATTTAGTGATTTAACCGGAGAAAGAGGCGTTTTGATGGGCGCACTGGCAGGTATTATGGAAGCCCAGTATGATGTTCTTCGGGAAAACGGCCATAGTCCGAGCGAAGCATTCAATGAAACAGTTGAAGAACTTACGCAGAGCTTAATACGGCTGGTGGATGAAAACGGCATGGACTGGATGTATTCAAACTGCAGTGCAACAGCTCAAAGAGGTGCACTCGACTGGCTTCCTGAATTTAAGAAAGCTACATTGCCAGTATTTAAAAGACTCTATCAAAGAGTAAAGGCCGGTGAAGAAACAAAAGTAGTGCTTAAAAGAACCGGACATGCAAATTATAAAAATGAACTTGAGGCTGAACTAAAAAAGATGAGAGATTCAGAAATGTGGCAGGCAGGTGCACAGGTTAGAAAACTCAGACCTAAGAATTAGCCGCTTTAATTAACTGAAAGTTAATCAGTTTAAAATTGATTTTATCGGAAACAAACATAGAAAAAAAGAGGTTTCTGCACAGCCTGGTTTTCCCCTCATTCTTCATTATTCTACTGTGGATGATAAAAATCATCGAGATTATCGATGATCTGGAACTGACATATTATGGTTTGTATCCAAGAAGATTAGCCGGATTAATTGGTATAATAACATCCCCCTTCATACACGGAAATCTGAATCATATAATTGACAATTCAATACCTCTTTTTTTCCTTGCCCTGGCTGTGTTCTATTTTTATAATAAAGTCGCATACCAGGTTTTTTTCATTACATGGCTTTTTACAGGCATTACCGTATGGCTTTTTGCACGGCCGGCATACCATATCGGGGCAAGCAGCCTGATTTATGGTTTAGGTTCATTCCTTTTCTTCAGCGGAATAATAAGACAAAATATAAACCTTCTGGCAATATCTCTTCTCGTGACTTTTCTTTACGGAAGCATGGTCTGGGGAATATTCCCGTATAGAACAGGAATGTCATGGGAATCCCACCTGCTTGGTGGTATTTCAGGATTCATACTGTCTTTTGTTTACAGAAAGCAGGGACCACAGAAAGTGAAACATGAGTGGGATGATGAGGAGGAAGAAGAAGAAGGTAATAACGATGATAAAATTGAGAATGGTTTTAAATAGACTAATGATTATATATTTAATATATTTGCCATATCTTCTAAAACTAATAATCAATTTCTATTAATTTTGAATTGCGGAACAGATGTGTGAGGAGTTTATTAAATGAACATATGATGAGAATAATTGCTTGCGTTCCATTAATGATAGCTTGTATACTGCAGGGTTATAGCCAGCCAATATTTGAGACCAAAAATAAGCTGACCATTGTTCAGCAAAATATTGAGTCGCAGACTAACTATGATTATAACTTTGTTAAAAATAAACCGTCCTCTAAAGGCGATAAAACATCTTATACCGAATATAATATTAACGGGGATGTGGTAAAGTTTATTACCTATAAACTTAAGGACACTCTTACTTTTGAAGAATTTACATATGACGAAACGGGAAAAAGGACAGATTATACAAAACATAAAGGAGGCAGTAAAAATATTGCCTACCAGAAAATCTCAAAATATGACAAAGATGGGAACCTGATAATTGAACACGGGTTCGATGGAAGTGAGAAGTTTAAAAATACATATAAGTATGATGATGCTGGTAAGCTCGTGGAAATAAATTACTTTCAGGATAATGTGCTGAATGAAAGAAGGACCTTTAATAATGATGGCGATAATACTGAGGTCACGGTTTATAATTCCTCAAAACAGATAACGTCATACATGACATTAAAATATAATAACGATGGAGAAATAAATGAGGAGATTGTTTACGATGCAAACAGGAATCCCCTGGAGAAAAAACTTTATGTTTATAATAATGATTTAAAAGTTATAAGTGAAGTAAAGTACAGATTAGAAGAATTTTATTATAAACTTACCTATTTATATGATTCAAGAGGCGATCTGATCAACATTGATGAAGAGAGCATAAACAATAAAAGATTTGTTAAAAAGAGCTTCGCTTATGACACAAGCGGTAATCTGGTTGAAATGAAATGGAGAAGAAAACCGGGAGAAGAGTTCAACCAGAGGAATTACAGCTATGATGATAAGGGTATATGCACACAGGTTGTGACTTTTTATCCAAGCACAAATTTTAAAATCCTTTCAATATATGAATATGATTTTTTCTGATTCCTGTAAGTCTTAGGATCAGTATCTTCAGCCTTTTACAGTAGCTTTTTTAAACTTCATGGCAACAGTATCCCAGTTAACAACATTCCAGAATGCATCAATATAATCCGCTCTGCTGTTTTTATATTTGAGATAGTATGCATGTTCCCATACATCAATACAAAGTATGGGGAATCCTTTCTCATCCACAACATCCATAATCGGATTATCCTGGTCTGGCGTGGATGTAACCTTAAGAGCTCCATCAGCGACAATCAGCCACGTCCAGCCTGAACCAAACTGTGTTTTTGCAGCATTGGAAAACTTATCCTTAAAACTCTCGAATGAGCCAAAATCCCTGTTTATTGCATTTGCCAAATCCCCTTTAGGTTTTCCCCCTCCATTGGGAGATATAACTTTCCAGTACAGCCTGTGATTTACGAAACCTCCTCCGTTATTTCTAACAGAAACCGGGTATTTTGAAACTTCCTTCAGGATCTGTACAGCATTTTTGCCTGTTATACCAGCCTCTAAAACAGCCTTATTAAATCTTTCTGTATATCCTGCATGATGCATTGAATGGTGGATAGTCATAGTTTTAGTATCGATATGAGGCTCAAGCGCATCATAAGAATAAGGTAAATCAGGAAGTTTGAACTGCTTCGGCTGATCTTTCGCATGTAAAAAGCGCCTTACACCTTTGTTTGCAAATAACGGATAAGCAAATAATCCACCAATACCCGCTAAACCTGACTTAATAAATGATCGTTTATCCATATTAAAAATAACCCTGTTGTTTTGTTATCCAGATAACAAACTTAACAAAAAATTGTTTATAATTTTTAAAGTTAATATTAATATTTATAAATTTCAAGTCTGCTTTAATTTCGTAACTAATTCATTTATAATTATTTTTTCCTGCTTTCCCGACTCCATATCTTTGAGGGTGACCTTATTCTCTTTTAGTTCAGAATCTCCAACAAGTGCCACAAACTTAATATTCTTGCTGTTCGCGTAGGATAATTGTTTCTTTAGTTTAACAGGATCAGGATATATTTCTGAAGGTATGCCTTCAGAACGCACTTTCGATAACAGGTTAATGCTATATTTCTCCTCTTCTCCGCCAAAGTTGACGAACATTAATTTAACCGACCCTGCAAATTCTTTTGGGAAAAGCCCCAGTTTATTCATTATATCATAAATCCTTTCTGCTCCAAAAGATATACCTACTCCTGATATTTCAGGCAATCCGAAAATACCTGTAAGGTCGTCATATCTTCCTCCTCCGCAAATACTGCCCATCTGAATATCCGTTGCATTAACTTCAATGATAGTGCCTGTATAATAGTCAAGGCCCCTGGCAAGAGTAAGATCAAAAATAAGCCGGGATGTTAATTTAATATCTTTCAAATAATCAAGG
Organism: uncultured Bacteroidales bacterium; assembly: GCA_964518655.1. Taxonomy (GTDB): domain Bacteria; phylum Bacteroidota; class Bacteroidia; order Bacteroidales; family UBA10428. Next base: position 6,446 of record CAZFHF010000182.1, read on the forward strand.
ATAGTTTCCGTTTCCTGTATCCCTTTTATTCCGTATTGTGATTTATCAAGTGTTTTCTTTAATTGAAGAATTTTCTCCGGGTTGCTTCCTTTAACAGAGATGATTTCCTGTATCCTGTCAATAGCAGAACTGCTAATGCCTCTTTCCTTCAGCTCCTTATTTACTCCCTCCTTACCTATTTTATCAGTTTTATCTATAGCAAGCGTTATATCTGTTATTTTATCAGGCTCACCAACAGCCTCTGCCATTCCGGTAAGAAT
>CAZFHF010000183.1:0-6686 GCA_964518655.1 uncultured Bacteroidales bacterium
AAAGTCAGAGGTACCATGGCCAGCAATGTGGTCAATGTTGTCATTAGTACAGGCCTTAATCTTGACCTCCCGCCTTTCACAACGGCCTCTGTTAGTTGTAATCCCCTGTCCCTTAAAATGTTTGTATAATCAACAAGTACGATGCCATTTTTAACAACAATGCCTACAAGCATTACAGCACCTATAAAAGAAATGACACTCAGCGTTGTATTAGTTATAAATAATGCCAGGAACACGCCGGTAAAGGCAAAAGGGAGGGAGAACATAATAATAAACGGTTCGCGGAAAGACTCAAACTGGGCAGCCATAACAATATATACAAGCAGTATGCTTAATACGAGCAATAAACCCAGATCCCTGAAACTCTCCTGCATTTCTTCCATACTTCCGCCAATTTCCAGATCAACACCCTGGGGAATAGCTAAATTTACCATTTTCTTATCAAGCTCCGATTTTATAGTGCTTAAGTCAGAACCTGACACTAGAGCCGAGACATTTACTACCCTTTCTTTGTCCTCCCTGTCAATGTTAGGAGGTGAATAGAACTGCTCAATGGCACCAATTTCCTTTAGTTTTATTAACTGTCCCCTTTGATTCAAAATTGTAATATTTTCTATGTCTGCTGTTGAATTTCTGAATTCTTCTTCATATCTGACAATAACATCATATTCTTCCCCCTCTTCCCTATAGGTTGTGGATACCAGTCCGTTTATCCTGTTTCGCACAGCCATCGCAGCAGTAGCTGTATTCAGTCCTGCGGCAGCCAGCTTTTCCTTGTCGAACACAATCTGGAGTTCAGGTTTTTCCTGCTTGCGGCTTACTAAAACATCCCTTGTTCCGTCTATCTCATTTAAATATTCAGCAATTTTCTCTGCAACAACATTGGTTTTCTCAATATCGTAGCCAAATATTTTTACTTCAAAAATATTACCGCCGCCTGAGCCAAACATGCTACTTCTTGAACCGCCCGGGTCAACATTGAATTTTGCTATTTCAGGAATTTGCTTTAAGTCATCACGTAATAAGTCTGCTATTTCAAAAATATCTTTCTGCCGCTCTTCAATAGGAGGGAGACCCATGAAAAGATTTATAATGTAGCTTGCGGATTCCGAGAAAACAGAGGATAAGCTGCTTGCATCACCTGCCCCGGCACTGCTGGATACAATATCAACTTCAGGATATTTATCAGCGATAATTTTTTCAATATGACGGGCAATTTTCTTTGTTTCATCCAGCTTTATTCCCTGCGCCAGCTCAACGTTAACACTTATCTGTCCGTTGTCAGAAGGAGGCATGAATTCTGCACCTACGATACCTACAAGTATGATTGATATTACAAATACAGAAAAACACGCAATGATTACTAATTTCTTATGCCTTACCGCCCATTCCAAAGTTCTTTCATAAACATTATCAATAGCTGTAAGAACTTTTTTATTCAATGAGGTCAGTTTTCCGCTAAATGATTTGCTATCATATTTTTTTAATTTCAGAATCTGTGAAGCAAGCATTGGAGTAAGTGATAACGCTGCAATTGTTGATGTCGATATTGTTATACATACGATGAAACCCAGGGGCCTGAACATTTCGCCTGTAAACCCTCCGATCATGGTAAGCGGAAGGAAAACAGCAACAACGGTCAGAGTTGTAGCAACAACAGCAAGGGCTACTTCATTGGTCCCATAGATTGATGCTTCCCTTGGATAACTTCCCTTTTCAATATTATGTGTAATATTCTCAAGAACAACAATTGCATCATCCACAACCATACCGATGGCAATGGTAAGAGCTGATAAAGAAATAATATTTATACTGTCGTCGGTCAGGTACAGAAATATAAAAGCACCTATAAGTGATACAGGGATTGTTAATATGATTATAAATGTTGCCCTCCATCTTCCAAGGAAGAACAGAACAACGAGGATAACAAACAATGCTGCATAAAATAATGTAACTGATAGATTGCTTATTGAGCTTACTATATATTCAGATGTGTCAAATATAGAATCAATATGTATGTCTTCCGGCAATGAACCTTTCAGGCGCTCAATTTTGTTTTTCACATCACGGGCAACTGCCACAGTATTTGCACCTGTCTGTTTCTGCAGCATTATACGCACACCCTGGCGCCCGTTGGTGCGTTCGTCAAGAGTAGTTTTTTTCAAGCTGTCCTTTACTGATGCAATATCGCTGAGATAAACAGGTTTCCCCCCGTAATTTGTGATTATAATGTTCTTAAAATTATCACTTCCGTCAAATTCACCCTTTACACGCAGAGGATAATCAAGCTGGTCCATCTCTATGTTTCCTGAAGGAAGGTTCAGGTTTTCAGCACCTATGATACCTGCAAGTTGTTCAAGGGACAGATTGTAAGCATCGAGCTTGCGTGGATCTATATCTATCATTATTGCTCTCTGAGGCCCTCCCAGTATTGTTACCGCCCCAACTCCTTCAATCCTGTTCAGAGGATTGACAATTTTTTCCTCTAGTATATCAGTTATTGCAGGATAACTCTCTTCTGCAGTCGCAGATAACATCATAATGGGCATGACACTTGTGCTGAATTTAAATATGTTGGGTTCCTCCGAATCTTCAGGAAGCAGCCTTTCAGTTCGGTTCAAAGCATCCCTGATCTCGTTTGTCGCCTCATCAAGGTTTTTACCCCATTCAAATTCCAGCAATATCAATGACAGGTTGTCCTTTGAGGATGATGTTATTTTCTTAAGATTAGTAAGTGTGCTGAAGCTGTTTTCCAGTGTACTGGTAATATTTTCTTCAATGTCTGTTGCACTGGCACCACTATAATAAGTAAACACCGTAATTATCGGGGGTTCCATTTCAGGAAAGAAATCAATAGGTATATAAACAAAGGAATAAATCCCGAAAACTATTATTCCAATAAAAATCATTAAGGTTGTTACCGGCTTTTTTACTGCACTGCTGTATAAACTCATGGCAATTCTCCTGATTAATTTACAATATTTATATCTGCGTTATCTTCAAGCTTATTCTGGCCGGTTGTTATTAATTCATCACCAGCTTTTAATCCGTCTGTAATTTCAATATTATCATCAAGAATTATTCCTGTTTGTACGGTCTTTCTTATAGCTTTATTTTTCTCATTTATAAATACATAGCGTTCATTAGTTCCTGTCTGCTTAAGTACAGCAACAGATGGGACAAGAATAGACTCGGCAATACCATAGTTTATACTTGCCCTGACAAACATCCCTGGCCTTAACTTCAGGCCGGGATTGGCGACTTCTATTTCTACCTGGAAAGAGCGCGTTGAAGGATCTATAGTGGGGTATATGCGGTAAATCTTTCCGGTGAATACCTTATCAGGATAAATATCGCTTTTTATCTTTGCCTGCATACCTTTTGAAATCAACGGGTAATAGCTTTCCGATATACCCACGATGGCTTTCAGGGAATTGATATTGACTATTGACAGTATAGCAGCTTTTCCTGCCTGGGTATTAGGCACACCTGAATACATTTCACCCTCTTCATAATATTTGCCTGAGATAATACCGTCAAATGGAGCCCTTAATATCGTATTTTCCTGCAGGAAATCAACATTTGATTTTGCTATCTCATATTGTGCCTTGACCTGGTCATACTTTTGTTCAGCTATACTTCCTGTCTTTTGCAGGGTATCAAGCCTCTTAAAATCTGTTTCTATGTTTTTTAATTGTACCATTGACTGCTGCAGCTGCGTACGGTTCATCTGAACAAGTATATCGCCTTTTAAAACACGTGAGCCTACCTCAGTATTTATCTTATCAATCCTGCCAGGTGATGCCGGTGCCATATGCACCTCTTTAAAGGCAGCCAGCGAAGATGTGTAATCTATTGAACGTACTATTTGCTGTTTGCTCACTTTTATTGTCCTGACAATTACGGAACTGCTGTCACCAGCTTTTACTCCCGAATCGGTTTTACCGTCATCTGAAGGTGAAGGATTGCACCCGCTAATTATAAAGATAAGTATAAGGAATGTAATTAATGATGTAATTCCTGTCCGTATAACTTCTGAATTTTTCATACAGTTTGATTTATTTAATATATTAAAGTCGTATTATCAAATGGATTTTATTTTACACTTTCAATGATCATAAATTGCTATATAATTTTTTTAACGATACATCTGCTTCAAGTAAATTCATTAAAGCCCTTATATAATTTGCTTCAGATGTAATGTAATTATTGTTTGCCGTAGTAAGATCAAGGCTCGATACCAAACCCTGCTGGTATTTTAGTTTTATGTTTTCGTATACAGTTTTTGATACTTCCGCGCTCTTCTTCTGATTTTTATATTGTTCCAATGCAATTCTGAGATTGTATTTTAACTGCTTTTCATTAATACATAATTGCTGTTCCAGCAGCTCCATGTTATTCATGCCGGATAACATGTTTATCTGAGCCTGTTTAATACCGGCTCTTCGCATTCCGCTTGAGAATATCGGGATACTTACATTTATTCCCACTATGTTTTTTGGAGAAAGGTCAAATTTAGGTTTAAGGATCTTTTCAGTATAATTATAAAATCCTGTTAACGTAGGTAGTAAACTCATTTTTTCAAGGCTTACCTGTTTTTCAAATATTTTCTGATGAGTTTGAAGTAGTTGATAATCAAGGTTATTGTTTATACTGAAAGGTTGAATAAGATTATCCTCAAAATTTATTTTGTTCAAAATATCTTCAAGCGATTCGATAAGTTCAATGTTTTTGTCCGCTCCAACCCCCAGGTGCAATCTTAAAATGTTATATGACATTTCAAGTTGCGCTTCAGCGGATATCAATAAGTTCTCAACCATAGATACCTGGACATATAACTGGTCGACATCCGTTTTTTCAACAATGCCAACGTCTGCCATAGGTTTTGTTTTGTCATATATGTCCCTTATGTTCTTAAGATTGTTTTCTGATATTTCGCGGTTTTTTTCAGATAATAAAACAAGGTAATAGGTTTTGGAAACCTGCTCTTTAATGTCCTGTTCATTTTTCTTATAACTGGTTTCCATAACGTTCTTATAAATATTAGCAATCTGAAGCCCGATAAAATAATTGCCGCTGAAAATTAGCTGTCCGACAGAAAGCTGCAGGTTGCTTGTTGGCACAAAAGATATGGTTGTTGGGGGAGCTTCCTCACTAAAACGGAACTCCATCTCGGCTCCAAGAAAATTGGAATAATCAATGCTGGCATTTACCTGTGGTAAACCGGCAGCAAGAGTCTTTCTTACATTCTCAGTAGCTTCATCAATTCCTAGCCCTGCATTTTTCAATGTAATATTATATTCGAGAGCATAATCTATCGCACCTTGTAAATCCAGTGAAAGCTTATCCTGGGATTTTAAAGAATAGAAACTCATAGAAATGGCTATAATCACTATAATATTGCGTACCATGTTTTCTTATTTATCTTTATTTAAAAACTTGTAAAACTAATTATAATAAAAAAGTTTTCTGAATGTTTTATTAAAAATTGTTCAGGATTATTCTAAGATCATTTTTTTTCGCCTAAGAATTCCTGTTCGTTATTCTAAGATAAGGAATATCTGTTATTATTAATATGCATTTTACTTTAATATTCGAATTAATCCTTCCTGTTATAAAAAATATATATATTTGATATTAACAGTATTTTAAAGTTATGTCTGCACCTGAGGCCTCAGTTATAATATCATTTTATAGAAATATTGATTTTCTTAAGCTTGTTTTGGCAGGCTTTGAAATTCAAACTCATAAGTCATTTGAAATAATTGTTGCCGATGACGGGTCATCAAAAGAGATATGTGAAGAATTGTCAGAATTGATACATAAATCCGATTTAAAAATCCAACATATCTGGCACGAAGATAAGGGCTGGAGGAAGAACAGGATTCTGAACAAGGCAATAATATCCTCAAACAGTGAATATCTGATTTTTGCAGATGGAGATTGCATCCCGCATCCAAGGTTCGTGGAAGAACATATTAAAAACCGTGCCAGGGGTCTTGTGCTTACAGGCAGGAGGGCATATTTGTCAGGACGTATTACGAAAAAACTGAATAAGAAAAGTATTAGAAAAAAATATCTGTCAGGAAGATATCTATTGCCTCTGCTTGTACATAATACATTATTAAAAGATGGAAAGTTCTTTGAAAATGCCATTTATTTTAGAAGTAAACATGTTAGAAAGCTAATTAATAAAAAAGAGAAAGGACTGATGGGCTCTAACTTTTCCATTTTTAAGGATGATATCTTAATAGTAAACGGTTTCGATGAACAATATACCGCTCCGTCGGTCGGCGAAGATACTGATCTGGATTACAGGCTGCGACTTGCTGGTATAAAGGTAAAGACCGTAAAACATATAGCTGTTCAATACCATTTGTACCATCCGCGTTTGGACTGGAATAACCGGAACATAGAAATATTCAACAATACAGTGGCAAAAGGAGAATATTTTGCTAAAAAAGGTATTGAAAACCATAAACTGTGATATTTATCAATAATGGGTTTAAATAAGCATTATTGCTGAGATTTATTGAATTAGTATTTTTCTAAATATTTATATTTTTTTATGTATTAATTTGCTTAACTTGAGAAATAATCTATATTTGCATATAGTTTTATTCAATTGAATAATATTTATTAATCCTAAAAATTATTTATTATGAACAAAGCACAACTAATAGATG
>CAZFHF010000184.1:0-6679 GCA_964518655.1 uncultured Bacteroidales bacterium
CATCTACCCCTTCTACCCTGCTTTTGCCTCTTTCAAAAGTGCTGGCTTTTGATAAATCAATGTTTTTGGATGATACAACAGTAAAATCCAATAAACGTGTTGTACAGGCGGTTAATAAAACCACCAACGAAATCATTAAAATTCTAGACATTGTTCTCATAGTATGGTTTTTAATTGTTAGACCTAATTATTTAGCTATACAAATTTAAAAATTGATAAGTTAACTGCAAATATTATAGAACATATTTGTAAAAGGGACAATGTCCCTTTAATAAACAAATCACAAATTACAAAAATCAAATAAAATCCAAATAACAAATAACCAATGTCCAAAACAAGTTTGGAATATAGTAAAAAAGGGACAGCGCCCCTTTGGACTGCGCCCTTTATGGGCGCTGTCCCTATTGCAGGGGCGCTGTCCCTTTTATACATACAGATCAAATTCACCGGCAGACTCTATCTCTGCAGTATAAAAACTACCAATATTCAGCTTTCTTCCCTTTTTTAGTATCAGTACCTCATTATCAACTTCAGGAGCATCAGATTCTGACCTGCATATGTAGTAATCACCTTCTACGCGGTCGACTATTACCTTAAGTGACTGCCCAATCTTTTTATCATTAAGCATACGTGATATGCTCATCTGTTCCTCCATAATTTTATCTGCCCTCTGCTTTTTAATATGTTCAGGCACAGTGTCTTTTAAATTCATTGCTGAATATGTATCTTCCTCCTCGGAATAAGTGAACACTCCCAGCCTGTTAAATTTTACCTGTTGTATAAAATCCAGGAGCTCCTCAAATTCCTTTTTCCCTTCACCGGGAAATCCTGTCATCAGGCTTGTTCTCAAAGCTATTCCCGGTATTTCAGAACGCAGGTATTCAATCAGCTCATATGTCTGCTCTTTATTTATCCCGCGCCGCATTTTCGCCAGGACTTTATCACTGATATGCTGGAAAGGGATGTCAATATATTTGCATATATTTTCCCTCTCTTTCATGACCTTTATTATGTCCCCGGGAAAATTCGCAGGATAGGCATAAAGCAGTCTTATCCACTCAATGCCCTTTATATCTGAAAGATATTTCAACAAATCCGCAAGTCTCTGACTGGAATAAATATCAACGCCATAGCAGCTCAGATCCTGGGCAATAAGGATCAACTCTTTCACTCCTTTGCCTGCAAGCAGTTCTGATTCCTTTACCAGTACTTCTATTGGCTTTGACCTGTATTTACCGCGCATCAGGGGAATGGCACAAAACGAGCATGTTCTGTTACAGCCTTCGGATATTTTCAGGTAAGCGTAATGGCCGGGGGTTGTCAGCATTCTTTCTCCAAGAAGCTCCTCCCGCAAATTAACATTAAGTGCATTTAATATGGATTTGATATGCTCTGCCCCGAAATATTCATCAACTTCAGGGATCTCCTTTCTGAGATCATCCTTATACCTCTCTGACAGGCAACCTGTAACAAAAACACGTTTTATTTTCCCCTGCTTTTTGGCATTTACGAACTGCAGTATGGTATCTATTGATTCCTCTTTTGCATCCTTAATAAACCCGCAGGTGTTGATGATCACAGTATCTGCCTGTGTTGAGTTTGAATCAAAAATAACCTGAAAATTATTGGCATCAAGCTGTTTCATCAGGTATTCCGAATCAACAACATTCTTTGAACAACCCAGGGTTACTATGTTTATTATTTGTTTATTTGATGCAGTTTTCAAGGTATGGATATTACTTTTTAGAGTAAAACTATTTATAAATAACAAAACTCAAAATACAAATAACAAATAAATTCCAAAACACAATTACCTAATATTCAAAACAAGTTTGTAGTTTGAGATTTAGAAAATCGGAGCTTATTTGTTATTTAGGATTTGTTGTTTGGTATTTTTAAGTGTTCTGTAATAGAATAGCAGATAAATTAAATACGTAGGCAGGTATTATTCCTAAGATGAGAAAAGGGTGTCCACAAACTCATATTTATTGAACACCTGTATATCGTCAAGTTTTTCACCTATGCCGATATATTTGACAGGTATTTTAAACTGGTCGGAAATGCCAATTACTACACCTCCTTTTGCTGTGCCGTCCAGCTTGGTGATGGCAAGTGATGTGATCTGTATTACGTTGGTAAACTGTTTTGCCTGCTCAAAGGCGTTCTGCCCTATTGAACCGTCAAGGATCAGCAATATCTCATGCGGTGCTTCGGGAATGACCTTTTGCATCACCCTCTTTATTTTTGAAAGCTCGTTCATCAGGTTTACCCTGTTATGCAGTCTCCCGGCAGTATCAATAATAACAACATCAGTATTTTGTGCTTTTGCAGACGCAATAGTGTCGTATGCAACAGATGCAGGATCGGATCCCATATCCTGCTTCACTATGGGCACTCCTGCCCTGTCGGCCCAAATTGACAGCTGGTCGACTGCTGCTGCACGGAAGGTGTCTGCTGCACCAAGCAACACTGACTTCCCTGCATTCTTAAACTGGTATGCCAGTTTTCCTATAGTAGTGGTTTTTCCTACGCCGTTCACTCCAACAACCATAATAACATAAGGTTTATGGGGCAGGTCGGAGTCAAAATCATTAAAATCTTCAACATTAGTCTCTTCCAGAAGTCCTGCTATTTCTTCCTTCAATATATTGTTAAGCTCTTCTGTGCCCATGTACTTATCCCTGGATACCCTGGCTTCGATCCGTTCTATTATCCTCAGGGTAGTATCAACGCCGACATCAGATGTAACAAGCACTTCCTCAAGGTTATCCAGCACCTCGTCATCGACTTTTGATTTGCCGACAACAGCCCTGGAAAGCTTCTTAAATACGCTCTCCTTTGTTTTTTCAAGGCCTTTGTTCAGCTCTTCTTTTTTATTCTTTGAGAACAGTCCAAACTTTATCATCTTCAATTTTTTTTAAAAAAAAAGCCTTCTTTATACAAAGAAAGCCCACACATTAACCTTACAGGATATCCTAATGCTCTCTTGCGAAAAAATCCTTGATATGATCATTATGCACCAGCTCATCTTTAAAAATATATGAACCTGACTTTTTTGATTTTACCATTTTGATGCACCTGGTAAAACTCTTTCCTTCACCTGTCCTTAGTGTTGCTACAACTTTCTTTGCCATTATAAAAATTATTTAATTTCCTTATGTACAGTGACTTTCTTAAGTATAGGATTATACTTCTTCAGCTCCAGCCTTTCGGTGGTATTCTTCCTGTTCTTGGTTGTTATATATCTTGATGTTCCGGGCTTTCCGCTGGCTTTATGTTCGGTACATTCAAGAATAACCTGCACTCTGTTGCCTTTCTTAGCCATAAGTTATTTGATTCTAGTATTTATTTATATATCCCTGTTCTTTTGCATCACTCAGAGCTTTTTTCAGACCTTTTTTGTTTATTATTCTCATCCCTGCTGCTGAAACCCTTAATCTTATCCACCGGTCTTCATCCTCAAGGTAAAACCTTTTATCAAAGAGATTAGGATAAAATTTTCTCTTGGTCCTCTTATTTGAGTGAGCAACATTATTTCCGCTCATTGCCTTCTTTCCCGTTATCTGACAAACTTTTGACATTATAATGTTTTTAATATCGATTTTTCAAAACAGTTCGCAAAGTACGTTAATTTTATTCAAATTTTCAAATAAAATAGTGAATAATTATAATAAAAGGGACAGCGCCCCGGGGACTGCGTCTTGGCGCTGTCCCCGTCAGGGGCGCTGTCCCTTCTTATCCCATTTTAAAGCAATTCTTTCCTCAACATATTAAGTGTAGTTATTGATGCTTTGAGGATATTTCTTCCGCGGTGGTCGCCGAAGTAATATTTCTGTGCAAGGACCTTGTCTTTTGATGCCACAGCAATCCATGTTGTGCCTACGGGCTTCTGAGGAGTCCCGCCTGCAGGCCCTGCTATTCCCGATGTGGCAACTGCATAATCTGCATGGTGCAATCTCATCACTCCCAGCGCCATTTCAGTTACGACTTTTTCACTGACTGCTCCATATTCTTCAAGGTCAGCCTCACTAACTCCAAGCACATTTTTCTTAACATCATTGGAGTAAGCAATAACAGAACCCTTAAAATACTCAGAGCTTCCGGGCACAGAAGTTATAAGCTCGGATATTTTTCCTCCTGTACAGCTTTCGGCAACTGCCAGTGTCGATTTATGTTTCATGAGAAGCTTGCCGACTATCTCTTCAATGCTGTCATTATCATAGCCAAAGATATTTTCAGGTATTAATTTCTGAAGGCCTTTGACCAGCAGATTGATTTCATTTTGCAGCCTTTGTTTATCATCCCCCTGTGCAGTTAATCTCAGTCTTAATATCCCCGGCGACGGCAGGTAAGCCAGTTTTATATTTGCAGGCAGGTTATTCTCCCAGTCGCTTATCATCTCTGCCGTTGTTGACTCTGCGAGTCCGTTTGTCAGTACCGTCTTATGTATAATGACAGGCAGTTTAAACCTTTTTTTAAGTTCAGGAATTATATGATCATCTATCATTTCTTTCATTTCAAATGATACTCCCGGAAGGGAGATAAATATTTTACCCTCTTTTTCAAACCACATCCCTGATGCTGTGCCGTATTTGTTAGGTATTAATTTACAGTTATCCGGCAGTTCTGCCTGTTTGATATTCCTTTCGTTTGCTATAAGTGCACGGTCCAGCAGGAAGCGTTTTATCTCCTTCAGCACTTTCTCATTAATGACAAGCTTTGAATTAAAATATTCTGCAAGGGCAGGTTTTGTGATATCGTCGGCCGTCGGACCCAGCCCTCCTGTCATGATAATTACATCAGCATTTTCTTTTGCATTATTAAGTGCATTAAAAATGCTTTCCCTGCTGTCAGAGACCGATGTTATCCGTGAGGTGATAATTCCTGCGAGGCTTAGTTTTTCTGCTATATATGCGGAGTTGGTATCAACGATCTGGCCAATGAGTATTTCATCCCCTATAGTAATAATCTCTGCTTTCATTGAGCGGTAAACGGGTCTCGAACCCGCGACCTTGAGCTTGGGAAGCTCACGCTCTACCTACTGAGCTACTACCGCTTATATAGCTTTCAAATTTAATGAAAATTCATAAACCTGAAATCCGTAATCACAAACTAACAGGGGCGCTGTCCCTTTTAATGTCCCTTTTAATTTTATGAGCCTTCTAGGGGAGTTGAACCCCTGACCTGTTGTTTACGAAACAACCGCTCTGACCGGCTGAGCTAAGAAGGCTTATTAATAACATAAATTTAATCAACAATTGTCATAAACAACATAAACAAATATAGAAATCTTTTATTTTTTCAGCGCCCGTATCCTTTGCAACAAAGTAGGATGCGAATAATGGAAAAACACGTATAAAGGATGCGGTGTCAGGTTACTAAGGTTCTTTGATGACAGCTTTTTCAGTGAACTGATCAGCATATCCGCGCTGTACATTTCCTTAGTGAACCTGTCAGCAGAATACTCATATTTCCTGGAATAAACATTCATTACCAGTCCGGTTATCATCGAAATCGGGCTGTATAAGATGCCGAATGCAATGAGACCGAGATGAAAGCTGGGAATATCCGAACCAAGAGCCTTTGATAACTGCGGGCTGTCAACAAACAATGAAAAAATATACAAAGTAATACCTGTTTGAATAATATTAATTGCCATACTTATCAGCGTATGTTTTTTCTTATAGTGGCCTATCTCATGAGCCAGAACAGACACAATTTCTTTTACTGAAAGGTCTTTTATAAGGGTATCAAAAAGTACTATACGCTTTTTAGCTCCCAATCCGCTGAAATAGGCATTGGCTTTTGTTGACCTTTTTGAGCCGTCAATAACGAAAATATTGTCCAGCTTAAATCCTGCCTTAGCACTGAACTTCTGAATGGCATTGCGCAGTTCTCCTTCCTCAAGGGGAGTTTGTTTATTAAACAAGGGCACTATTAGAGTCGAATAAAACATTACCATAAATATCATAAATGCACTAACGGCAATCCATGCGTAGATCCAGAACATGTCAGCTGTAAGCTGGTAAAACCAGATCACTAATGCCAGCAATCCTCCGCCTATTATCATTGCCAGGAACCATCCTTTAATTTTATCAAGAATAAAAGTTCTGGGAGTGGTTTTATTGAATCCGAACTTTTCTTCAATAACAAAGATCTCATATATCGAAAAAGGAGTATTGATAATATCGGAGATAAACATCAGCAGCCCGAAAAACAGCAATGCAACAAGAATGGGATGGTTAGTGATTTGTCTGACCAGGTTATCGGCATAGCTGAATCCTCCCAGAAAAAGCATCAATAAAATCAGCACCAGGCTGAATGAGCTTGTTATCAGAGAAAACCTGTCATTTACCTTTTTATATTCCTGCGACTTTTTATATTTCCCGGCATCGTAAACATCCTGCAGCTCTTCCGGCAATTTGCCGGTCAACCTGGTAGAATTAAGAAAATCAAGAAACCGCTCCAGCACATAGCCAAACAGTATTATTGATATAATAATAACAAATACGGTAGAGTACATATGAAAAATTTTAGAACTGCAAAAATAGAAATAAAAAGGAATTTTTACAGAAGTGATTAGAATACAATGATTAAATTGTATTTAATAACAGATATTATTTACCTCGCAGTTGATCGAGTCCAGCCAGTTATACAAGTCAATGGCTGCCTGTGAATA
>CAZFHF010000185.1:0-6643 GCA_964518655.1 uncultured Bacteroidales bacterium
GGAGAAATTCCATTACTGCAATTATGGGTCCTTCAGGCTGCGGAAAGAGCACCCTGCTGCGTGCTATTAACAGGATGCATGAGCTTTATTCAAATGTTAAAATGACCGGGAAAATATATCTTAATGAGTCGGATATCACTAAGATGAATCCCATATTATTAAGAAGAAAGATAGGGATGGTGTTTCAAAGTCCGAATCCATTCCCGACAATGAATATATATGATAACGTCATTGCAGGTTTTAAACTTAATGGTGTAAGATTAAGAAGACTCGAAAAAGATGAGATTGTTCAGACTTCACTTGAAGAAGTAGCTCTTTGGGACGAAGTGAAGGATTCCCTTTTCAAAAGAGGCACTTTTTTATCAGGCGGCCAGCAACAAAGGCTATGTATAGCAAGATCCCTGGCTTATAAACCGGATATTATACTAATGGATGAACCTACGTCAGCATTGGATCCGAAGGCTACATCTAAAATCGAAGATTTGCTGGTCAAGCTGAAAGAAAATTTCACAATAATCCTGGTGACACATAATATGGCGCAGGCTGCACGTATATCTGATTATTCAATGTTCATGTATCTTGGAGAACTTATCGAATATGGAAAAACAAAGAATTTGTTTACAAGGCCTGTTAATAAAAAGACAGAAGAATACCTTACCGGTAAATTCGGATAATTATTACTTAAACACTAAAATAAAATGAGTATTAAAAAAGAAATTGCTATTGAAGATATTTCTGATGACTTTTCAAGGGTCTCGGAATTAGTTCTTCTTCAATTAAAAAGGCTGAAGGATATTATTATCTCCGGTGATATAATTATGTCAAAGGAAATATTATCAGGATTTGAAAAGAATGAGAAAGCCATTAATAAGTATGAGATAAAGATAAGTGAAAAGGTAATAAATACTATTGTGCTTTATAATCCTCTTGCATCAGACCTGAGAAAAATCATAGCCATATATAATATGTCTTTGAATATTGAAAGAATTGGCGATCTTGTAGTTAATATAATAAAATCGGCCAGGAATATTGAGAATGCAAAAATGTTTGAAAAATCCAAGGATTCAATATATAAAATATTGAAATTCAGCACCGGTTTAGTGCAAAATGCTATACTTTCGTTTATAAATTCTGATATTACTGCTGCACTTGATTCTATAAAAATGGATAAATTTGACGATGAACTCAACCAACTAATACTTGAAAAAGCTGTTAAAAAAGGTAAATCAACATCAGATATAGAAAAAGTGCTGTTAAGTTTTGTAAGTTTAAGAAGTATTGTTTCAAATATAGAACGTATTGCAGATCATGCTGTTAATATTGCAGAGGCAACAGTTTATGCACTGGAAGGAACTGACATAAGACATAAAAAAGTCTGATAATTTAAATTGTAAAACTATGGATAAGCCGAAAATACTGGTTGTAGACGATGAAGAAGATATATGTGAGATTCTGCAGTTCAATCTGGAAAATGAGGATTTTCATGTAGATACTGTGTTTTCAGCTGAGGAAGCTTTATCTATGCCATTGGGAAAATATAACCTGTTTATTCTGGATATAATGATGAGCGGGATGTCAGGACTTAAACTTGCTGATACTATCAGGAACAAGAAAAATTTAAAAACGCCCGTAATCTTTTTAACTGCAAAAGATACTGAAAATGATACCATTACAGGCTTCCTGGTTGGCGCAGATGATTATATTACTAAGCCTTTTTCAATAAGGGAAGTAATAGCAAGAGTAAAGGCAATATTACGCAGAAGTACATCATCTGAAGAAAAAATTCAGGAAAACATAAAAATAAATGATCTTGAACTCAATACTACAAAAAAGAAAATATTTATAAGCAATAAACCTGTCAAATTAACAAAAAAGGAGTACAATATCTTATATACGCTTATGAAGCAGCCAGGCAGAGTATTTTCCAGAGATGAAATTCTTAGAAATGTGTGGGAAGATGAGGTATATGTGCTGGATCGGACGGTTGATGTAAATATCACCCGGCTGAGAAAGAAGTTAGGTAAATACGGGAAATATATAATAAGTCGCTCGGGACATGGATATTGCTTTGAAAATAAATAATTAAATAAAATGACTATAAGACTAAGTTATAAAAATAAACTCTTTATATATTTCTTTATTGTATTCATTGTATTTATTGCTGTTGTTACAGTATTTCAGTACAAAAGAGAAAAGGAATATCGTATAGGACAGCTTGAGAGTAAGCTTAATACATACACCGAGTTTGTAAACAACTATATCATACAAAATAACATTCATGAAGGAAACAGATTTTATCTTCTTGATTCACTAACCAGATTTATTCCTGACAGAAATATCAGAATAACGGTTATTAAATATGATGGAAAAGTACTTTATGATAGTTACGTAACGGATTATGTTAATATGGAAAATCATATTAACAGGCCTGAAGTACAAAGGGCAATGCACAGTGACTACGGGCATAGGATAAGAAGATCCGCAACAACAAAGAAGGATTATTACTATTATGCCAGATTTTTTAACACTTATTTTATCAGGACTGCTATAGTTTATAATATAAGTGTTAAAGATTTCCTGAAAGCAGAAAGCATTTTCCTCTTTTTTATTATTGTGTTATTCTTTATCATATGGGCTTCACTTGCTTATATCTCTGACAGATTGGGTCAATCTATATCACAATTAAAGGATTTTTCATTAAAGGCTGCAAAGAATGAAATTATTGAAGGAGGATTGAGTTTTCCAAAAAATGAACTTGGTGTCATAAGTCAACAGATAATCCGGATATACAATGACCTTAAAAAAGCTCAGGATGAGCTGACTACAGAAAAAGAAAGACTAATACGGCATTTGAATGTTTTGCAGGAAGGTATTGCAATATTCTCACATCAAAAAAAGAAGTTACTGGCAAATAATCATTTTATTCAATATGTGAATATTATTTCTGATAAACCAATAATTCTTCCCGAACATATTTTCGAAGTAAAAGAATTGCAGGAAGTGAATGCTTTTATTGATAAACAAATAAATAATAGTCAGCCTGGTTTTGAGGATTCTACTGAAAGTATTGATTTAACACTTGACAAGGATAAAAAATCCTTTACAGTTAAATGTATTGTATTTAATGATAGGAGCTTTGAAATTTTAATAACCGATATAAGCAAACTTGAAAAACGTAAACGCATTAAGCAGGAAATGACAAATAATATTGCCCATGAATTAAAAACACCTGTAAGTTCGATTGTTGGTTATCTTGAGACTCTGTTAAACAGTAATATCGATTCAAATAAAAAAAATTATTTTATTGAAAGGGCCCATCAGCAGGCGTGCAGGTTATCAAATCTTATTAACGATATCTCCCTGTTGACAAAGATAGAAGAAGCTGGTAATCTGTATAATGTTGAAATTTTAAAAATTAGGGAAATTGTAGAAAGTGTAATTAATGATGTTCAGATGAAATTAAAAGAAAAGAAAATCAAGGTGCAAATAAATATTGTTGCAAAGATTGCGGTTAATGGCAACCAGATACTATTGTATTCAATCTTCAGGAATTTAATTGACAATACAATTAATTATGCCGGCACCGGTCTGAATGTTAAAATTGATACTTTCCTGGAAGATGAAGATTATTACTATTTCTTGTACTCGGATAACGGAACAGGTATAGCTGAGAAATACCTGCCGCGAATCTTCGAACGGTTTTACAGGATCGATAAAGGACGGTCACGTAAAGAGGGAGGTACAGGACTGGGACTAGCCATAGTGAAAAATGCTGTTATATTTCATAAAGGAGAGATCTCTGTTAAGAGTAAACCTGGCAAGGGCGTTGAATTCATCTTTTCTATAAGCAAGAAACTTTAAAAGAGGGACAGCGCCCCTTGTTTTTCCCGGAAGAACACCTATATTTCTGGAAAATTTTCAATTATGACTATTAGTGAAAGCTCTGCGCGGTTAAAAGAAATGATAATCAAAGCAATTGAAGATCATAAAATTACACGTGATGAATATGATAATATTATTCATTTAGCGAGTGAAGACGGTATTATCGATTCACATGAAAAAGCATTACTTGCTCAATTACAGGATATGATTGAAAATAAAACCGTAAATTTTGTCCCGTAATAAAAATAGTGGCTATCACTTCTTTTTTCATAAACATAAAATTACAAATTATTGCAGTAATTTTAGTCTAGTTTTTTAGGGGGTTGGAGTACAAATTTTAATAACCAAATTCCAAACTGTTATATTGTTTACCCTGTGAAATCCCGCAAAACGGATCCCGCGAAGCGGGAATTTCACAGGGTGAATTGTTAAAATGTTGAGTTGTTCTTATATAATTAACAGGAGAATTTTGTTTGGTAAAACTTTTGTTAATATTTTAGCAAATTCTGGTTATTTGAGATTGGTTTTATTTGTTTGAAAGATAAAATTAACCTTTTAGAACTTGCGTACGTATACTATTAATTAGCGAATTCCATTGTCCTCTGAGCCGTGTATGATTTCATCACCTCATTTTCAGGAGATGGCAGATTAAATTTTATGATAATTTTTCCGGCATGATTTATTTAAATTTCAGGAAAAAAGCACTGTATATATTAATTTATTTCTCATTCCTGACATCATCACTGACAGGACAGACTTCAGATTTGTATATTAACGAATTCAAAGCGTATAATACTTCAGGATTGCTTGATGATTTTTATGAATACTCCGACTGGATTGAACTTTATAACAGCGGAGTTTCCGATATTGATCTGGAAGGATATTCATTAACCGATGACAGACTTGAACCGGAAAAGTGGATTTTTCCTTCATACAGCATTCCACCTGGGGGCTACCTTTATGTCTTTGCTTCAGGGAGGGATATAAATACTCCTCCTGTTACCTGGAATACAGAAATAGATTCGGGTGACGAATGGAAATATACAGTACCTGATGCAGAAATTCCCGGCTGGAATACCACGGGTTTTTCCGATGCAGGATGGGATACAGGGAACAGCGGCTTTGGCTATGGTGATGGTGATGATGCCACAGCTATTCTTGAAGGAACAATGTGTGTTTATGTGAGAAGGGAATTTACTGTTGATAATCCTGCAGCTATTGAAAGGGGTGTTTTACATGTTGATTGCGACGATGGTTTTGTGGCATATCTGAATGGCATTGAAGTTGCCCGTTATAATATCGGCAATCCCGGTGACCCGGTTTATTACACTGATGGGACAAATGATTATACCGAAGCTAAAATAAAAGACGGCATTCCGCCTGACAGCTATGAAATATCAAATATCAGGAATTTTCTGCAAACAGGAACCAACGTGCTTGCACTGGAATTGCATAATCATACAACAGGATCTTCGGATTTGACACTGATACCGTTCCTGACATTAGGTTATAATTCGTATGCAGGAACACCCTATGTAAACAGCCTGCTTAATCTGTCGAGCACCTCTTTTCATACAAATTTCCAGTTGAACCTGGGAGGAGAATTTATAGGTTTGTATGATTCCCTGGGTATTGTTGTTGATTCATTAACATATCCGCAACAGATTAAAGATATTTCATATGGAAGATCATCATCTGATCCAGGCCAGTGGGGATTTTTTAATAACTCGACACCCGGCTCGGAAAATGGAGATGTATATATAGAGTTTGCCGGTAAACCCCGGTTTTCCATTTCCGGAGGTTTTTATACCGGATCCCAGTCTCTTGTGTTAACCACAGAATCACCAACATCTGATATATATTATACAACCGATGGTACTCCCCCCGATACAAACTCAACATTATATGAAGATCCCATAATTATTGATTACACTATTGCTGTGAGGGCATATGCAGTGGAGGACGGTAAGATATCAAGTGATGTTGTAACACATACCTATTTTATTGATGAGGAAATAAATATGCCTTTTATTTCTCTTGTAACCGATCCTGATAATTTGTTCAGTGATGAATCGGGTATATATGTTACAGGCACCAATGGAGTCTCCGGAGTATGTGACAGCAGAGTGAGAAATGTTAACCGGGATTGGGAAAGGCCTGTAAACATTGAATTCTATGAACCTACCGGTGAGACTGGCTTTAATCAGGTTGCAGGAATAAAAATATTCGGAGGCTGCTCGCGGACACGCTTTCCGCAAAAGTCTTTTGCTTTGTATGCAAGAAGCATGTATGGCGACGGATCATTTAATCATCAGATATTTCCTGACAAGCAACTTGATATTTTTGAGGCATTTTTGCTGAGAAGTGCGGCAGACGACCAGCAGCGTACTTTCATGAGGGATCCTCTCTCGCAGGAAGTACTGATAGAATACATGGATATGGAATACCAGGCGTTCCGTCCGGCAGTTGTTTTCATTAACGGCGAGTACTGGGGAATACACAATATCCGTGAGAAAATAAACGAACATTATTTTGCCGGAAATTTTAATCTTGATACCAGTAATGTTAATATACTGGAAAAGAACGGTACCGTAGTGTACGGAAACAATAGCACTTATACGGCCATATTGAATTTTATTGAATCAAACAACATGTCCGGCAGTGCCAATTATAATTATATTAAAACCCTGATGGATGTTGAACAATTCATAGACTATGAGATAGCGAATATTTATCTTGGAGAAGTGGACTGGCCGGGCAA
>CAZFHF010000186.1:0-1435 GCA_964518655.1 uncultured Bacteroidales bacterium
TATTGTTGATATTCATGCCTCAGCATTAAAAGACGAAAACAATAAGAAAGTAAAGGTATCTTGTATTATTGATGATATCACTGATCGTAAATTATATGAAAAACAGCAATTGCTTACAACAAATATTTTATCAGTACTCAACAGGAAGAACGAATGGAGTAAGCTGGCTAAAGATATATTAATCGAGTTAAAGGAATTTTTAAAAATAGAGGCGGCAGGTATACGTTATAAGCAGGGGAATGATTATCCCTACTTTGAGACAATAGGATTTCCGGATTCATTTATTAAGAAAGAGAATTTTTTGTGCTTATTAAATAAGAAGGGTGAAATAATTTACGGCTCTGAAGGAAAGCCTTTTTTGGAGTGTATGTGCGGCAATATTATTTCAAAACGTACGGATACGTCACAAAATTTTTTTACAGAAGGGGGAAGCTTCTGGACAAACAGTACGACACAACTGTTAGCTTCCACAACTGATAAAGAGAGGCTGACGCGTACATGTAATTATTGCAATGCTGCAGGGTATGAATCCGTTGCTTTAATACCTTTGCTTTCTGAAGATGAAATAATCGGACTGCTTCAGTTAAACGATAAAAGTCAAAACAGGTTTTCCAAAGAAATGATCCTTTTTCTTGAGAAGATCGGATCAACAATTGGCATTGCTTTGAAAAGAATGGAAAGCGAAAATTTGATCATAGAAAGTGAGATTAAATACAGAAGGTTATTTGAATCTGCAAAAGACGGAATATTGATTCTTGATGCCGACAGCGGAAAGATAGTTGATGTGAATCCGTATTTAGTTGAAATGCTTGGATATAGCTTTGAAGAATTGTCAGGAAAAGAACTGTGGGAGATTGACCTTTTCAGAAACATTGCCATATCCAGGGATGCTTTTAAAGAATTACGGGACAAAGGATATATGCGCTTTGAAGATATATCCCTGGAATCAAAAAATGGAAAACATATAGATGTAGAGTTTATTAGTAATGTCTACATGGTTGATCATGAAAAAATTGTTCAGTACAACATCCGGGATGTTACCAAGCATAAACAGGCGGAGAAAGAGGTCAGGGAACGCATGAAAGAGTTGCAGGCATTTTACAGGATGTCCGAGATAATTGAACGGGAAGGAAACACTCTTGAAAAACTATACCAGGAGCTGGTGGATATTCTTCCTGACAGCTGGCAACATAATAAGATTACATGCGCAAAGATCGTTATTGGCAACAGTGAGTTCAGTACTAAAAACTTTAAAGAAACAGAATGGATGCTGAAAACGCCGATCAAAATGAACAGATCTGTTATTGGGAATATCCAGGTTTGTTACCTTAAAAAGATGCCGGATCAGTATGAGGGGCCGTTCCTTAAACAAGAGCGCCAACTCATTAACGCCATCGCCGAGCGCCTGGGACACATAGTCGAAAACAAGAAAGCA
>CAZFHF010000186.1:1445-6632 GCA_964518655.1 uncultured Bacteroidales bacterium
CCTAAAAACTGCATTCCTGCAAAATATTTCTCACGAAATTCGAACACCTATGAATGCGATTGTCGGCTTTTGCGGATTTATAAATAATCCTGAATTACCTGCTGAAAAACGCAAAGAGTTTACGGATATTATTGTAAACAGTAGCAATCAATTGCTTTCAATCATTACAGATTTAATAAGTATTGCAACTATTGAAACAGGCCAGGAAAAAATCAATAAAAACAGAACAAATATCAATTCAGTATGCAGGCTAATCTATGATCAATTTTTTTCAAAAGCTCATTTAAAAAATATTGAATTTAATTATAATACTGCCCTTTATGATGATGAAGCGTACATTACAATAGATGAGCCCAAATTAGTCCAGATTATAAGTAATCTGCTAAACAATGCTTTTAAATTCACAGCAAAGGGATATGTTAGTTTTGGGTATAAAGTAAAAAAGAATGATTTGGAGTTTTATGTAAAAGATACGGGTATTGGTATTCCCTCTAAGCTCCATGAAAAAATATTTAACCGCTTTTACCAGATTGAATATTCTGCTTCACGCCAGTACGGCGGTTCGGGATTGGGATTGTCTATCTCCAGGGCATATGCTGAATTGCTTGGCGGATATATATCACTGACCTCCAAACCCGGAAAAGGCTCAACGTTCTATTTCACTATTCCTTTCAACCAGGTATTTCCAAGTGATTTGTCTGACCAGCAAATTGCCTACGGCGAACTTATTAAGTTTGAAACACCCAAAATAATTGTGATAGCCGAAGATGAAGATTTTAACTACATGCTTCTGGAAGAATTCCTGGCAGAATCAGATATTTCAATTATGCGTGCTGTAAATGGTATGGAAGCAGTGGACATATGCAAGTCAAATAAGAACGTCGATTTGGTTTTAATGGATATAAAAATGCCGGTAATGAATGGCTATGAAGCAACAAAAAAAATTAAGGAATTCATGCCTGATTTGCCCGTGATAGCCCAGACGGCTTATTCAACAGAAAAAGAAAGAGCCAAAGCAATTGAATGTGGTTGTTGCGATTTTATAAGCAAGCCCATTGAAAAGGACCTGTTTATATCAAAGATCAATGAATATATACTCGCAGAAAAAAGGGATTAAAAAGGGACAGCGTCCTAATGGAAATTCCAAATCTCAATTATCAAATCTCAAACCAGTAACCAACAACCTGCAACATATACCAGTCCAACAATTTTACGCTGGATTTCCAATCAGAATTTGAAATTGTTGTTAAATCAATTAAGGTTTTTTAATTTGCCTGATGTAAATTAGGACATCTAATAATTAATCTTCAAGATGAATTTTAAGATATTTAATATTAAAGGAATTCAGCTAGTCCTTGTAATATTAAGAACGGCAATCGGCTGGCATTTCCTTTATGAAGGCATTGCAAAACTATTAACCCCTTCATGGACAGCATACAATTATTTATCAGTCTCCAAATGGATATTCTCCGGTTTTTTCCACTGGATTGCATCAAATCCCCAGGTTTTAAAAGTTGTTGATATATTGAATATATGGGGGCTGATACTAGTCGGACTGGGACTTTTTCTGGGAATTTTTACAAGATTTTCAAGTATCATGGGTGCTATTCTCCTGATGCTTTATTACCTGGCAAACCCTCCGTTCATTGGAATGGATTACGGTATGCCTGTTGAGGGCAATTACCTGATAATTGATAAAAATTTAATAGAATTATTGGTTTTATGCATATTCATAATTATTCCTTCCGGTACATTGCCGGGCATAAACAGGATCATCAGAATTATTATGGACCGCATACATAAGGTAAAATTGTCGAAAGACACTATTACCGGCCAGCCTCAAAAAGAACCTTTATTGATAAGAAGGGAGCTTATAAAAAACCTTGCAGTCCTGCCTTTTTTCGGGGGATTTTTCGTTGCCTTAAACAGGAAAAGAGCGTGGATAAGCTATGAGGAAAAGTTTTTAAAAGAGACAGATGCTGTTACAGGTGCTACAATAAAGACTTTTGATTTCACCTCTTTGAAAGATCTTAAGGCGCAGATACCGCATGCAAAAATTGCCCGCGAGGATTTCAGCAGGTTGATATTGGGAGGTAATTTAATAGGAGGATGGGCTCATGCACGGGATTTGCTTTATGTATCAAAACTCGTAAAAGCTTATTTCCATGATGAGAAAGTCTTTGCAACATTTTCACTTGCTGAGAAGTGCGGCATTAATGCGTTTTTAACAAATCCGGTTCTGTGCAGGGTTATTAATGAATACTGGAGAAGGGATATCGGTAACATAAAATTCATTTCAGATTGCGGAGGAGAAAATCTTACCGATGGAGTTAAAATGTCAATTGATAATGGTGCTTCTGCATGTTACGTTCACGGAGGGATAGCGGATGATCTGGTTTCAAAAGGCAAGGTCAATGAAATAGCAGAGGCAGTAGAATTAATCCGTAAAAACGGCCTGCCTGCAGGTGTCGGCGGACATTTGCTGGAGACAATCAAAGCCTGCGTGGATTATGGTATTGATCCGGATTTCTGGATGAAGACGTTTCATCATACAAACTACTGGTCAGCAAATAAGGAAAATCAAAATGATAATATCTGGTGCACGAATCCTGAAGAGACCAGGGAATTTATGAAAACGCTAAAGCAACCCTGGATCGCATTTAAAACATTAGCTGCAGGAGCTATTCACCCGGAAGAGGGTTTCAGGTATGCATTTGAGAATGGCGCAGATTTTATCTGCGTAGGCATGTACGACTTTCAGCTTGTGGATGATGTGAACATTGCAGCAGATATCCTTAATTCAGATCTGAAAAGAGAAAGGCCTTGGAGGGCCTAAAAAGGGACAGTTCACTTTAAAAAGGGACTGCGCCAATATAAAAAAAGGATAAATACTGTCAAGGGCTTAGCAAATAATTAAATTATATCAAAAATGAATACTATACAGGAAAGCAAAATTCATAAGAGAACTATTTACAATATTCTTATATTCACCTTAGCGGTGATTATAAGCGGCTGGATAGGAGTTATAATTGACAGGCTCCTTCCGGAACAGGATAGCAGGGAAACTTTAGGCATGGGATTATGGTTGATATTTCCCTTGTTAACCGTAGTAATTCTCAGGACATTCGCAGGTGACGGATGGAAGGATGCAGGCTTAAGGCTTAATATTACTTCCAAAGCTTTATGGTATCTTACATCAAAACTTTTAAAACTTAACACCGGTGATATTTCAATTTACCTGGTTGTTGGACTGATATGGTCTGTATGGCATTTGCCGTATTATCTGGTATTCCTTCCCGAATCCACCATTACATCCGTTTTGCCTGTCAACAGGGCAGTATTCTTTTTCGTTGCCATGGTTAACATGATTGCCTGGACTGTGGTTTTTGTTGAAATCTACCGCCTGACCAGTTCTATCTGGCCTGCAGTTTTGATGCATGCAGTGGAAGATTCACTCATAAATCCGTTAGTCATTGATGGATATATAAAAATAGCGGAGAAAAAAGAAATCCTGGTATCTCCAATTTGTGGAATTATACCAACAGCACTATATCTGATAACAGGATTACTGATTAGATATATAAGAATAAGAAATAAAAGGTAAACGATATTGCAGTTTTTGCACTATACTCCGGTTTTAGTATTTCTAAAATTATAAAGCTTGCTACATATAAGAGTTACCAGCAGTACAAATAAAAATCCGGAATGAAAAGTCTAAACAGTATACATTTTAAAAATAGTAACCAGTTCCGGCAATGGCTGAAAAATAATCACGATAAAAACCAGGGAATATGGATGATTTTTTATAAGAAACATACGAAAACAGAAAATATATCCTATGAAGAAGCGGTGGAAGAAGCAATTTGCTTTGGATGGATTGACAGTATAATCAAGAGGGTCGACAATGAAAAATACCTTAGAAAATTTACTCCGAGAACAAATACCGAAAACTGGTCGGATGCAAATAAAAAATTAGGATTGAAATAACAAATCTCAAATAAGAACAGCAATATATCCAATCTCCGGATACTCCTGCCAAAGTTATATAATAAACAAGCTTTGATACTATATTTATTTGTCTAAATATTTGATAATGAGAAATTAATTGCATCTTAAATTTGGAATAGATACCCTTTTTTGTATATTTATTGTGATTAATACCATGAAATAAACGTGTTATTAGTAATTACCATAAAAATATAATTGTAATGAAACCCTATCTTTTATTCTTTATTATAATTTCTTTAGTCGCTTCCTGTTCAAAAGACGAAAACGGGGAAAACGGCAATGGTACTGATCCCTGGTCAGAGCTGCGTGACCTGGAACCCGGAGAAGTCAAGTTTGACGGAGATTATTTTTGCTACTATGATTGTCTTAATGATGTGATTTTATGCGGACAGCGAATAATCAGGAATTGCCGGGCTGTTGCACGGGATGCGGGTGCCTATGCGAAGATGTGTGCGGAGGATGCTTTTAAAAGGAATTCTTAAGTAATGGGAAAAAATCATCTTGCTTTTGCATTCAGTTTTTTCATACTTCTTGCTTCGGCCTGCACACATAACAAGCTAAAAGAACTTGTAATATATAAAACTACATATACATATTCCGACTCTAAATGTGATTCTGTCGTTTCTGTTTCAGAACATTATTACTTTAACAAAGACTCTGCTGTTCTCAAATATATCAATCACGATGACGGTTATTTTTATTTAGCAGAAAATGAAAAAAAGAACAATATACTGAACAGGAAATTCTTTACAACTGACAGTTCCTTTTTATATAGCAGTATTTCACAGCTTAATGATGATGGACTGGAAACAAAAACAGAGTTCTATGATACTTCAGACAATATCACATATACGATAATCAGAAATTATAAGAAAAACAGCAAACTGATTCAAAAAGAACAAAGTGTTTTTTCCAATGGCTCTTTACGCGAGCTTATTTATGAATATGATGAAAATGATAATTTGCTTAAACAAAGCAAAGTGAATAATAGGGACTCGGTTGTAACAGAATATCACCAAATAACATACGATGCCTCTGACAGGATAATTCATGATACGATATATTACCCTGAAACCCGGAAAATTGTTGAAAATAAATACCTGAACGATAAGTTGTTTTATAAGATTGAAAAGTTTGAAAAAAAAAAAAAAACCAATTTTTAATAAGTTACAAATAATA
>CAZFHF010000187.1:0-5293 GCA_964518655.1 uncultured Bacteroidales bacterium
TATTATTGCCGGCTGTACTGCCCTTGATATCTCTAAGGAATACGCTGTGCTGAAGGATTTAAAAAGACAGGGGTATGAATATGAACATATAAAGAAGGTGGAAAACATCAAGGAATTCATCCAGGCTTTAGGGAGCAACACAGTTATTATAGTTGATACCGGCAGGTATGTGTTTACTGACTCCCACATACTCGGAAACGAAGAAGCAAAAAGTAAACTGGACAAATTTGACACACTGTCAGAACATTATGATAATACATATATTCACGATCTTGAAAACCTGATAATTTTGGGCTCTGGAAAGTCACAGCCTGTTTTTCTTCAACCTGACGGATATAATCATGTAATGAAATTCAGGAACATCAAAAACCTCTGCATGCAAAACCTGAGTCTGGGGCATGAGCTTGGAGGATATTGTGTTGGAGGAGTAATATTTATCCATAATGCAGAAAATGTAAGGCTGGATAACATGGAATTATTTGGCAGCGGCACAGAGGGTTTAACCCTGATTGACATAAACAACATTATAGTATCAAACTGCCTGATAACAAAAAGCACAGAGCAATTATCCACATTCAGCAATGTACATAATGCTATTCTGGATAATTGCAGGTTCGTTGAAAACGACCCTATTCTCAGGGGTTTTGCTGTTTTTAAAAGTACAATAACATTTCAAAACTCGCTGATAAAGGAAAGATATCCGTTTTTTGTGGATCCTCTTATGTATAATAATGATTATGATGTTCTGTTTCTGATTGATGATTATGATTTTGCAAACTGGTATTTTAACCGTGACGAAAAGTATCAGTTAAATCCGGATTAGCCTAGATATCTTAAAAAAAGGGGAAATGCTATAGATGCAGCAATTGCGGAAAATGCAGCCCTGGGATTGATGGAACCGGCAGTTTGCTGGTTATTGATAACTTATATCGAGAGCTGATACTATTTCATGTATCAGTAAATTATACCTCGGACAAAAAAGTAATCACAGGACTTTGAACATGATGGATGAATGCTTCAGCAAATTGATACCCGCTTTCCAGACCCCTGAATACTTCCATCTTTTCATGCTCATTCTTATACATATCTTTGATCAGCTGGCTCTCGTGAATATAGCATGCTTCATGTTTCTTATCCAATACCGCAGATATATCAACATAGTCTGTCGGATAAAAATTTTGACTCTGTTTGCCGCTCATCACTTCAAAGTAATACAATGAAAATCCTCTTTCCAGACGCAGCCATGCATCATAAACCAAAAGTGAACATACACGGTGATCCCTGTGTGTGTCAATTGGCCAATGGGTTAAAACTATATCCGGACCTTCTTTCATCAGGAATTGATAAACTTCATCATATCTGTCACTGTTAACCTCACAGGCACCGTCAATCTGGCTTAAAAACCTGGGCCTTGCGTTTAAGATCCGGCATGCTTTCTCCGCTTCTCTTGTTCTTATGCCGGCTGCTTCTTCATGGGATTTGCCTTTTATCCCTGCTTCTCCGCGTGTCAGATATGCTAATATTACTTCATGGCCAGCCTGTGATAAAACCAGTATCGTTCCCCCGCATCCTGTTTCAGGATCATCAGGATGAGCACCAACAACAATGATTTTTAGTTTTTTTTGATTGTTCTGATCCTCATTATTATTACCCAGGTCTCCTGCTGACAAGCCAAGTGATGAACCAAGAACTGATAACGCCGAGAGAGATAATATCTTTCTTCTGCTTATTTTTGCCATATTATTATTTGGTTTTAGTCAGTTGTTGAATATCCTATTACCTGATAAACCCTTATTAATCCTCTTCCGGGACATTTTCAACGTAATTCCAGAAGATCTCAATATTATTTAAATGACGTTCTTTTTCTTCATCAGGCAGGTTTTTAAACTGGGTGAAATGTGCAAACCCTCTACTCAACGACAGGCTTTCCTGCACTTCCTCGAGAGTCATACCCTGCCTTTTCATATCCCTGGTTCTCTCCAGCATTTCAGAATAATAGTCGTAATGCAGTTTTACCGACTCACTGTCCCGTAATCCACCATGTCCCGGAATAACCGTTTCTATGGAATTTAATTGATCCGTTAGCATTTTCAATACGGAAATCCAGTGAGAGATGTCCCTCTCCCTGTCTCCTTTATGATGTGTTGTTGGCAAATCAGTGATAATTGCTGCGCCGCAAATCAATACTTTTTCTTCGGGAATATGAATAAGGATATCTGATTTGCTATGCCCCATGCCGTAATATATTAAATCCACTGTCATGTCCTCCAACTGCAATTTCATTCTTTCCGAAAATCTTATATTAGGAACAATTACTTCAAATCCATTTTCAATTTCCTTTTCTCTCTTTTTCCAGTATCTTATAATTTCCTTAAGAGATTCTACTTCAGATATATCATTATTACCTCCCATCGAACCTTCGCATTCGTTAATATTTTTTTCAATATATTTTAAAACATCCTGCTTGATTTTTTCATCATCAAAAACATCGAACCACCACTGCATGTCTTCCACAATATTCTCATGAGCAATTATGGGAAGGCCTTTAAAAACGGAATTCCCTCCGCAATGATGGGCATGCGCATGGGTGTTGATGATATATATAAATTTCCTGTCAGGAAATTCATTTAAAATCTTTTCTTTGACGATTTCCATAGTCACGGGTGATATTTCAGTATCAACGAGAATGATACCTTCATCTGAAGAAACAGCAACTATATTACAGTTGCTAACATTCGTAACATTCAGTACTATTACTTTTTCTGTTATCCTTGTTACCTTAACTTTCTGGGTAAAACCGACAAGATTAACAAATAACAGTATTAATAATAAGTATGTTAATTTTTTATTTATGGGTATAACCTCCATATATATATTAATACTAATAAAGATTCTGCTTCCGGCATTTGCGTTATTTCAAATGTAAAACATAATATGCTGAAAAGCAAAATAAACAATTACCTGAGGTGTAAAAGATTATTTAGTGTATTGGCGCCTTTGAAGTATAGAAAAGTTTTTCACTTTTTTTAAATTTGAACAGGAAAATAAAAATATTTTACTGAAACACCGTCGAACCTATTAATTCTGCGTTTATAGCAAATGTCTAACATGATTTAAGTAATCAAAATAATATAAATTATGGAACAAAAAAGTATCGAGTTACAATGGAAATACATTTACAGGCTGGGAGCTGTATGTGTTTTTTCCGCTACACTTGTTATGCTTACTGAGATTTTATTAACAGCACTGCCCGATGGAGCCAGGGTACCTCTTAATATGTCAGAGCTCTTTGAAATGTATGACAGGAACTGGTTTATGGCTATGAGGTATATGGGGCTCATGAACATTATCGCCACAACTTTGATGATACCTGTTTTTTTCTCGATATACGGAATGCATCGGGAAAAATATAATATTTATGCAGGTTTAATATTATTGATTTACATTGCCGGCTATACTATTTTTATGGCAGGTAACAGCTCCTTTGCGTTGCTGGAGCTATGCAGAAAATACGAACTTGCGTCGTCAGAACAGATAAAATCATCATTACTGGCAGCAGGCGAAGCGTTGTTTGCAAAAGGCGCAAGCCATACCCCCGGAACATTTCCCGGATTTTTCATCAGTGAACTGACAAGCATACTGTTTTGTGTTATGATGCTGAATGGTAGGGTATTCAGAAGAATAACCGCAATTATTGGGCTTATAGGATTTTCATTAATGCTTGTCTTTGAAGTATGCTCATCATTCATTCCCTCTTTGTACAACACATCAATGATATTTGCAATGTCAGGCGGTATTTCAATAATTACCTGGTATGTGCTGGTAGGATTAAAACTTGCCAATGCTAAATAGATAATTAAGCATCCCGCCCTGCCCAAACAGAAAAGTAAATCCCGGCGGGTTACGAACTGTAAATTGCACACACAAACCAACTGTCTTAAATACAGGACTTTGCCTTATCGTTTCTGCACAGTTTTATTTTACAAATAACATTTTTCCTGGGTATAATACCTGTTTGGAAAATATATATGTTTTAGTATATTTATTGTATCAAAAGGTTGCAATATGCGACAGTTATATATGAAAACCACGCTACAGGCTATAATTAATCAAAAGTAAAGGAGGTAATTATGAGTGCTTCTGCTATTAGTGTATTTGTATTCGGCATTTACATTGTTGTCGTTGGAACTGGTTTCCTTTTAATGCCAAACACTGTTCTGCCAATATTTAAGTTCCCAAAAACAAATGAACCCTGGGTAAGAATTATGGGGCTCATTATAGGAATATTAGGTTTTTATTACATCGTAGCCGCCCGAAATGAACTAACAGTTTTCTTTTGGACATCCGTGGTCGGAAGATTCGCCGTTCTTATTGGTTTCGTTTTACTTGTTGCAGCTAAGAAAGCAAAGCCTATGCTCATCGGATTTGGTGTAGTCGATGCAGTATGCGGGCTTTGGACTCTTTTGACATTATACTAAATATTCATTCTCCATAAGGTTTTAGCGTGGTATTTCATATATAAGTTTTACTATAAAGACAAAGTCAATGAAGGTCATCTTCAGAAAAGCAAAAGAATCCGATTATGATGCGATATTAAAGATGAAAAGAGAATCTTATAACTGGCATCATACTAACAGGCCTGATTTTTATAAATATTCGGAATTGCCGATGGATAAAAAGGAGTATGAAGGATTACTAAATAGTCAGGAATATGATATCTATGCCGTTGAATCGGACAATAAAATCTGCGGATATGCAATTATAAAAGTTATGTCATTCACGGATAATCCTTTAATATTAGACCATAAAAGGCTTTTTATTGATGATATATATATTGATCCATCATTTAGAAAAAAAGGAATAGGAAAGTTTCTTATGAAAGAACTAGAGTCAATATGTAAATCTCAAGGATTTAAACATATGGACTTAAATGTCTGGAACTTCAATACCGAAGCGATTAATTTCTATAAAAAAACCGGCATGAAAGAAATTATAATCAGAATGGAAAAGAAAATAAATCTATAGCAGGATATTCAAGCTATCAGCGGTTTTCTGAACGATCTGGAAAAAAAATAAGGTATGAAAATAAAAATAGTCATCGTTCAAATTGTAATGTTGATGCTTCTCATTAGCTGCGGGAAGCAAAAAAAAGCACCGCAAGATTCAGAGTTTGCCACAGACTCAAAAGAGAAAATCAATATGCAGAAACCAATCCGGTTAACATTGGGTGAAGCTAATAATCTGGCTGAATTACCTTTAGCATGTCTGCAAACAGAGTATCCCAACAAACTGG
>CAZFHF010000187.1:5303-6616 GCA_964518655.1 uncultured Bacteroidales bacterium
TCAAAAAATGATATAAAAGAGCCTAAAGAGTTACACCCGTCTTTTTATGGTTGTTTCGACTGGCATTCTGCGGTTCATGGGCATTGGTCACTGGTGAAATTATTAAAAAAATTCCCCCTGCTGGAAAAAACAGATTTTATAAGATTAAAACTTCAGGAGAATATATCTGAAGAGAAGATCCAGGCGGAGGTGGTTTATTTTAAGGGGGAACACGAAAAATCTTATGAAAGGACATACGGCTGGGCATGGCTGCTTAAGCTCGCCGAAGAATTGCATACCTGGGATGATCCATTGGCCCGTGAGCTGGAACATAATCTTCAACCTTTGACAGATTTAATAGTTCAGAAATATTTGGATTTTTTACCCATACTAAAGTACCCGATAAGAGTAGGTGAACATACAAACACTGCTTTCGGATTTTCTTTTGCATGGGATTATGCAAATACAACCCAACATCAGGAACTGAAAACAGCAATAGAATCCAAAGCAAAAGAATTTTACCTTAATGATTTTAATTGCCCGCTAAACTGGGAACCCGGAGGATATGACTTTTTATCCCCCTGCTTTGAAGAAATAGATTTGATGAGAAGAGTACTGAATAAAGATGACTTTGATGAGTGGATAAACAATTTTACTCCCCAGATAAAAAATGAAGATTTTGAAATGAAAGCAGGAGAAGTATCTGACCGCACTGACGGTAAACTGGTACATCTTGACGGGCTCAATTTCAGCAGGGCATGGGTAATGTACGGACTGGCAAACCAATATCCTGAATACGGTCATTTGATAAATATTGCAAATGAGCACGTGATGTATTCCCTGCCTAATGTTGTGGATAACAGCTATGAAGGCGGCCATTGGTTAGGCTCTTTCGTAATTTATGCACTTTATAATAATCCCTGAAAATGAAAAAAATTAATATCTCAGAAAAACTAAACCTGATAAATGATCACTGGAATCCAGGGATCTCCGGAGAACTAAATGGCCGGCAAATTATGAAAAGAGTTTTTATTCTATCAGTCTTAATAAATCTAAATATCATACTCCTGGCCCAGCCTTTTGGTGAAGCTTCAGCAGGCTTTAAAATCATAAAACTGAAATATTATAACAGCAACGGTGAAAAAGCATGGACTTATTTCAATTACGACAGAGACAACAGACTTCATAAGGCATACTGGGTGCTGGATGATAAAAGCAGGAGCTCGGAAAACTTCTATGAATATGATTCAAAAGGATACCTGATCTCTTTCTTCAGGGAATACTCTGACGGCCTGACATCCTGTGAACTTTTTTCATATGATTCACTTGGCAAT
>CAZFHF010000188.1:0-6496 GCA_964518655.1 uncultured Bacteroidales bacterium
TTAACAGGTACGGTATTGCTTTGTCTTTTTGACCCGGTATATTCAAATAACATATGCCTATTCTGTAATTTATATTTGCATTGTCACTAAAGCCATTATTATATAATTCCATATAATCATATAATGCATCAAGGTATTCTTCCTCAGCTATAAAAAATTCTGCATCTGAAAAATATACTCTTAAATCTTCATCTGATTTCTGGGCATGAAGTACATTGGAAAATAATAGTATTAGCAATAAGAGAAATACTTGTTTCATTTAGAGTAAGTATTTAATTGGATTAATAAAGATAACAATTATAACAAAAATGTAAATTTAAATATGCAGCTAGGTGTTAATAACTTACCGGCCCCATTTAAATTTACTAAAATTAAGAAAAAAAATAAGAAAACACTCAGCTAAACAAATAAAATTAGTCTATAGCCAGGTTATCAGGAACGATAAAACTGTGGATTAGTATCAGGTTATCAGGGGGATCAAGGATGTCAATCTCAACACGTCGATTTATCTGCCTTCCTGCAGGCGTTGAATTAATAGCTTTGTTTTTTGTTTCACCATAACCGTTAATTATATAGCATTCAGGATTTATTTCATTTTCCTTAAGAAAGTTGCCAACGGATTTTGCCCTTTTAACAGATAATAATTTATTGTATTCAGCACTGCCGACAGAATCAGTAAATCCATTTATATGAATTAACAGGTTCGGGTATTTAATAAGCAGCTTTGTCAGGTTATCAAGAAAAGCCATTGCATCCTTGTTCAAAGCATAACTATCGAAAGCAAAGAATATATCATCGATAAAAAATGTGTCTTTTTCTGCTACTATTAAAAGATCTTTACGAATGGTAACCGGTATATCAAGTTTTGAATTTACTATCAGTTCTTCTTCAGGAAAATTTATAGGGATACTTATTTTTTTACTATCAAATTGCTTTCCTTTGGCATTAAAAGTTAATTCATATTCTCCGGCCCGTATTTTATGTTCATATTTACCTTCACTGTCACAGTAAGTTGTTATTAATGTATCATTGTTAATCAGGTCAAAAAATGTTACTGAAACATTATTTAATTCATAGTCAACACTATCGGGGATTTTTACAAATCCGCTTATTCTGAACTTTACAGGATTTGCTATAGAAAGGATTTCAAATTTAAAAATATCCTGTTCATTTTTTTCATTTCCTGTGAATTTTGAGAGATATCCTTTATTGCCATCACCTGCAGGGTAAAAAAATACATCATCATCGGATGTACTTATAGGAAAACCGATATTTACAGGGGGCAGCCATTCTCCTGATTCGGATAATTCTGAACTGAACAGGTCATATCCGCCCATATTGTAATGTCCCTGTGAGCTGAAGTATATTTTCTTTCCATCCCTCGTAATAAAAGGGGCTTCTTCATTATAAACGGTATTTATTACCGGGCCTAAATTTTTAGCAGGTCCCCACTCGCCGTCTTCTTGCTTCTCGGATTTATAAATATCCAGGCCTCCATATCCACCCTTTCGGCTGCTTGTGAAATACATCACATTGCCATCGCCGGATATACTTGCATGAGTTTCATTAAATTCAGTGTTTATATTGTCGTTTAATCTGGTTATTTTTGACCATTTTCCGTCTATAAAATCAGACTGGTATATATCTCCGCTTGTTTCAGGATCAAATGTATTAAGTAACAGCTGTTTCCCGTCACTTGATATTCCAACGGCAGAATATTCCCCATCTGATTTAATTTTTGGAGTAAGGTTTACAGGTTTTGTCCAGTAGCCCCCAAGTCTCGTCGATTGTATTACTGCATCATAGAATTTTCGCTTTTGCATATATATTATTACGGATTCATCGGCTGTTAGAAGAGGATTGTAATCAGAATACCCGGAATTTATTATATTATCAAGTTTTGTTTTCTTAATACTAACAGGAGCATTAGCCATTTCAACAGCATTTTTGCACCTGCTTATATGAATATCAATTATTTCACGGTTTTCCAAATCATCCTGAGGAATAAGCTCTTTCATACGATTAAAGGTTTCAATAGCCTTATCGAAATTGTCATGCAGCCGATAGGCTATAGCCAGATGAAATATTGAAGAAAGAGGGGCTTTGTCCTCTTCAAGATTTAAACCGGTGTATTCTTCTGATGCTTTGTCGGAAGCTTCCTTCAGATATGATAAAGCATTTTGTTTTTGCCCTGGAATATGAAGGTAGCATTCACCGATCTTATATTTAATATTTGCTGTATTATAACCTTTTTCCAGAAGCATCAGATAAAGAGGCAAGGCCTCATTATACTCTTCTTCAACGAGGTAATCTTCGGCTTCCAGATATATATCTTCATTTGAAGGCCATAACTGGCCGTACAGGGAAAAATATATAAAAGAAAACAGTATTGATATGATACTTTTTCTGTAAAAAGCTAATAATTTAACCATAAGTAATAAATATTTTGAGATATTTTTTTATTTTTTCTTACGGAATAATAGAACAGACAGCAATAATAAAACTATTCCAATTATAACAGCTGCTGGTAACAGCAATTTGGAGCCAGCTTTTTCTTTTGTTATATCAGCTTCCTTTGATAAACTTTCTATATCATATTCATTTAAAAGTACTATTTTCAGAAGAAGATCCAAAACATCAATTTCATCGAACATGTAATTATCGCTGTAACTGATTAGATGCTTAATTAGTTCAAGAGGTTTTGAAAAATAACCTATATCAATATCTTCCAGAGCTTCAGCTATACCAGGGCTGGCGTGTTGTTTCAGCAGATTATGGAAATCTTTAGTATTTTCAGGAGATATTATATTTATCAGCAACTGATATACCGATTCCCTGCTATAATCCATAAGGGGTGCCTGCATAATTAAATAATTAAACAAGCTTTGGAATGTGGATATATTTTTTTCACGTATATCAAGATCCTGGATAACTGCTTTAAGATTTCCTGTTGCACGTGCCTGCAGATATGACATGAATAGCTCAATATTCTTATAAGGATCCTTTTCTATATTTAATAACAATCCCATAAGATTTTCCCGCGAATAATCATTTTCTTCCGACTGTTCAAATAAATAATATAATAATTCCCTGGATGTTTGTATACTGTCTTTCTGAAGGTTCATTTCTGATAGTATTTTTTTCAGATTCCTGTCCGATACAAATAACAGGTTATGATAGAGGCAATCAACACTCATGTCTGATGATATATACTCAATAAATAACTTATTAACATCCTCTATGTCGTAATGTCCTTTTTCCTGATTGTCAACCAGGAATTCGTATAACTCATATTCATCCCGGATTTTTATTTTCTGCCAGTTGACATTTTCCAGAAATTCCTTCAATGTTCCTTCTGCAATCCCGGTTATTTCCTGAAAATGTTTATATTTATCCATATCAGTAATATCATCTTCAGATATAATTGCTGTTTCTTCCGGCGGAAGTGTGAAATTTACTGATACATTCTTAGTATTTATGTTGCCTTCTTAATCAGTTAAAACAAGTTTTATAATATTATTACCTTCATAGGGGCTGAAATTATATACGAATTTTCTTCTTGATATATTAAACTTTTCCGACTTCATTAACACACTGTCTTTATAAACTTCAATAAGCAGGCTGGTATTTTTTTCCAGATTTAGCTTTATAGGTATTATATCACCTGAAGCTACTTCATAAAGATCATCTTTAATTGTTATCTCAGGTATTTTTCCGGCACTTACAACTTCTTCGGTTTTTTGTTCCTTTTCTTCAGGCAGGATTTCCGATAAATATGCAATTTCATTGTCAGGATTATTTATTGGAATATTGATATCCTCTGAGATACTTTTTATTCCATTTCCTTCCATGACTATGCTGTAATTTCCCTGAATAGCATTAAGGGTAAATTTTCCATCATCATTGACTGTCGTTTCATCCACAACCTCATGAGTATTTTTATTTATCAGCCGTACTTTAATTTTGTCTAGACTAACAATCAGGTTTTCATCCCTCTTTGTATTTCCGTTAATGACGAATTTTCTCGGATGTCTCTCTGTGAATACTTCCAGCTTAAAAATATCATTTAATCCAAAAACCTCATCAGGATCATACATTGAGTAGTAAGCATACCTTCCGTCTCCTACAGGGACAAAGAATAAATCATCACTGGTAGTATTAATAGGATAACCTATATTAACAGGGGTGCTAAATGTGCCGTTACCTGATAATGTGCTGTAGAATATATCATAATCTCCAATGCCTGCATGCCCAAGGGAGCTGAAATATAGAGTCTTATTATCACTTGTTATAAAAGGTGTTTCTTCGTTATATTTTGAATTAACGATATTCCCAAGGTTCACAGCAGGGCCCCAGTCTCCTTTTGCAGATCTTTCCGACTTGTATATATCAAGCCCTCCATAGCCGTTTCTGCGGTTACTTGTAAAATACAGTGTTTTACCATCAGGCGATAATGAAGCATGTGACTCCCAATATTTTGTGTTGATATTCTCGTTCAGTTTTTTAAGCTCTGACCATGTGTCTCCGTTTAATTTGCTGGCATAGATATTACCATCATACCCGTCGCTTCTATACACGAATATTTCATCTCCGTTATATGATAATCCGGTTGTATATGAGTTGCCGTCCAAAGCAAACTGAGGCGTAAGATTTATCGGATATGACCATTCACCATCAACTTTTTTAGAGTAGAACACTGCATCATAAAACCTTAGTTTCCTGGTATAAATAAGGGTGGATTCATCTCCTGAAACCACAGGATTTATCTCAGAAAACTGAGAATTAATGATTTCTCCAAGATTTTCTGAAATGAAAAAATTAGGCCTGTTTCTTGATTTTAAAGCATTCCTGCATGCATTAATTTGTTCGTTCACCAGGTCAACATCGTAGATCTCAGGATTTAGTATTTCGAGAAATTTTTTATATGTTGCTATCGCCTGCTTAAGCCTGTCATTTATTCTATAAGCATTACCAAGAAAAAAAAGTGCTTCCGGAGGGGCTTTACGTTCCTTGTAAGAATTATCCTTGTATTTGGGATTAATATTCTTTGCCGCTTTTTCAAGGTATTCAATAGAGAGATCTTTTAAAAAGGGATCATTCAGATAGCAAATACCTATTTTATAATTTATATTGTCATTTTCAGGATCTTCTTCCAGCAACTTTTGATAAAGGGGCAGGGCATCCTTATATTCTTCAAATAAAAAGTAAGATTCGGCTTCAAGGAATACTTCTTTTTGTTCCAATGGAATCTGACAATAAATAATTAGAGGTAATGATAATACTAACAGTATTAATCGTATTCGCAGAATGTAATACTTTGGCTTTTTCATTAATAATTTATGTTACAAAACAAATTTAACAAATAATTTCAAATAACTAAACACAATAACCTAGACACTAATCTATTAAAAAATAAATATATAAAACTATTAAGTAAGTAGTTTAATCTTTTATGGACAGTTCCTGAAAAATATATCTTTCACAATATAAAAAGGTCTGCCCGGGATATAATAAATTTGCAGGATCAGTAATGAATTAGAAGTGATCAGGCAGTAAAATTTCTCTTTTTAATTGCTGTTCAAAACTAATACATTTTAATTCAGCAGTACGATCATATAGTCTTCCTCCCCATATTTTTAAAACCTTTAATAACTATCGACAAATCGTTTATAATTTTATAGTCTTTTGCATATAACATGTTTATTTTTTCTGCCAGGATCTTATTTTCAATTTTGCGGTTAAGTCCATCCAGGGGTGACAGGATTGATTTTTTCAAGTAAGGCAGATTTGTATGATTTCCCCCTGTTGTTCCATAGTAACCAACAAATGAATACATACCTATCAATATGAGAAAAACATTTATATAATACCGCAGAGGATTTCTAACGAAGAATATTAAAACAGGACTGAATATAATTAATATTACAGATGTACATATGTCAAATAGGCGTTTTTTGCGCTTGTTAAGACTTCTTGAGATAGCATTAAAATTCAGTATATACATATCTCCGGCAGTGTCGATGGAATTACTGCCGATAACTGAAAGGCTTTCAGGGGGCACGATCTTAAAATCAACATTGCTCTCTGTGAATTGAAGCATTGTTTTTATAATACTCCGTGATGTCATATCTTTTGCACAAAAAATCAGTTCATCAACTTTATTGATTTCAACAATATCTTTAATCTGGTTAATATTACCTATAAATTCAGTTTTTTTAGTCTTTTCACCCGGATTAACTATGCCAATAAGTTCAGGCCTTATTTGCGTTTGTTTGAGAACTGAATAAACCCGCTCGCTTTCTTTTTTATCTCCGATAATTAATATTCTTTTTCTTTTCCTGACAATCTCTAATCTGAAATTTTTTCTACTGAAAGTACCGAGCAGTAATCTAATTGCGATAATTGATATCAATGCCCAGATTGTCCCTAAAAGTATCAGGGCTCTTGAAAATCTTAAATTTTCAGGTAATAGAGAGTAAATTACAAGAATAATTAA
>CAZFHF010000189.1:0-6361 GCA_964518655.1 uncultured Bacteroidales bacterium
CATTTGACGCCAAAGTTATAGGAGAGATGATCTCACTGTTCGCCTGCATGGCGGAAAAGACGAAGTTTGTCCCCCCGGCATCAAGGGTCATTACAATTCTCTGATCGTTATTATAATCCATCGCCATCCTGCGTTAGTAATTATTATTTCCTTACACTTGCAACTGAAATATATGTAATATATAAAAGACAGGCAACAGGTACAAGGAAGCCTGCCAGCACTGAGAATTTGTCTGCTACTGCGCCGAACAGGAGCGGGATAATTGCACCTCCTGCAATAGCTGTGATCATGAGTCCTGAGAGTTCATTGGTTCTTTGAGGCATCTTATCGACAGTTATTGAGAATATCAGGGGAAAGACATTTCCAAAGCCAAAGCCGATAATTATAATGCAGATTATTGCTGCCAGCTCGCTGTTGATCACAAATAATCCCAGCAAACCTATAGTTGACAGCAATGAAGTAATTAACAGGAATAATTTTGCTGACAGCCAGTTTAGTATCATGGAGCCTGAGAACCTGCCTATGAGCAGTCCTATAAAGAAAAAGCCCGTACCCAGGACGCCCAGGGTACGTGTGTCAACACCTGCCATTTTCAATGTTTCTATATTGATGCCTATTTTTGACAGTATCTCCTCAATGCCCAGGCCGAAATGTGATTTTAAATATTCAGGAAGGTAGGAGCTCATACATATTTCAGAGCCTACATATAAGAATATGGCAAAAACCATCATCAGGACATACCTGTTTGAGAGCAATGAGAAACAGGATTTGAAGGTTGCAGGATGTGCGTCCTTTTCCTTTTTTTCTTCAACCTTTGTCAGGCCGATAAGTATTATTGTAATTAACAGTGCAATAACATATACCGGGAATATTATCTGCCAGTCCTTTTTGAACCACAGCAATGCAATAACAGGCAGAAGCGGCCCTGATAATGAGCCTATAGCTTTAATAAACTGCCCCATGGTGAGGTTTCGTGAGTATTTGCCGTCAGGTGACACATCACGCATCAGGGGATTGCCTGCAACCTGCAGAATAGCAGCACCTCCCCCTAATAACAAAACAGTGATAAGGAATATACCAAAGCTGCTCAGAACACTTAATACAGGTATTGCCAATCCCGCAAGGGCAATAATAAGTCCGAGCATAAGAACAAACTTTTTCCCTTTTCTGTCCTGGTATATACCCATGGGAATGGATAGTATCCCAAAAAGGATAAAACCCGCAAATGCAATGAAGCCTGAGACAAAATTTGATAATTCGAAAGTATCTTTTGCAAGACCCACAAATGGACCTACAGCATCACCAAATCCCATGCACAGAAAGGCAAGGAGGACAGGGTAAGTTTTATTTCTCATATCTTATAACTTTTATATTAATAAAGCCCGGAAAAGTTTTTTTCGGGCACTAAAAATAGCACTTTAATTAATAACGAAAATAAGAAATTCACAAATATTTAGTTGTTGTATGACATTATTGTTCAATCAATCAATAAATTTCATTATATTTATTGAGACATTTGATTTATTCAGAAATTAATAATCTAAGCCATGGAATTTAAAAATCTTATTGTTCCGATTGACTTTTCAGAGTATTCGTTACACGGATTAAAGTTTGCACTGCTTTTTGCAAAGCAGAGTTATACAAATATACAAATGGTGTATGTACTGAGGAAGAGCGCCGACTATTATCCAAGTTCTGTTGATGCGGAAAAGGAATATGCGGAAAGGAACTTTCAGAAGATCATTGAACAATACACACCGAAGTTAAAGAATGATTCCAGGCTGCGCTATATTACCAAGAGAGGCAAGATTTACCGGGAGATTGTCAGCCAGGCACAGTCTTACAAGGATTCGGTGATCATTGCCACGACTCATGGTGCTTCAGGATTTGAGGAATTTTTTATCGGAAGTAATGTATATAAGATAGTAACAGCGACACGCAGGCCGGTAATTACTATAAGAAAGAAATGCCCTGACGCAATAAAAAGGATAGTCCTGCCTATTGAGATCAAGGGTGACTCGAGGCAAAAGGTGCCTTATACAGCTGAACTGGCGCAGTTTTTTAAGGCAAAGATAAATATTGTGGGAATACACACATCCAAAAATAAAAGGACAAGGGAAAGGGTAAAGGCTTACTGCAGGCAGGTGAGCGGGTATCTGCATGATAAGGTTGAGAACACTGTTGATGAGGTTCATGGTGATAACACAGCAGAACTGGTTGTTAATTATGCCAATACTGTACGTGCCGATTTAATATCTATAATGACTGAGCAATCATCGAGCATAAATCTGATACTGGGAAAT
The DNA here is from genome assembly GCA_964518655.1 of uncultured Bacteroidales bacterium. Classification (GTDB taxonomy): domain Bacteria; phylum Bacteroidota; class Bacteroidia; order Bacteroidales; family UBA10428. The sequence goes on from CAZFHF010000189.1 coordinate 2,304, forward strand.
ACAGCGCACATGCTGCTGAATAAGTCGGATATACCGGTATTATGCATTTCTCCGAGGGAGCTGAGGATTTCCGGCACATTTAAAACTTTCGGTGGATAATATCAGCTTTCCTTAAAAAATCTTTTCTGGTATAATAGTATCGTAGCTACTCCTACGGATATTGATGAGTCGGATACATTAAATATAGGCCTGAAGAAGACAAACGACTTCCCGCCCCAGATAGGCATCCAGTCAGGGAAATAACCGTCAATAAGAGGAAAATAAAGCATGTCCACCACTCTTCCATGCAGAAGGCCTCCATACCCCCCGCCTTCGGGAAACATCCCGGCAACTGTGGAATAGGTGCTTTCGCTGAAAATAAGGCCATAGAATACACTGTCAATAATATTACCAAGAGCTCCTGCTAAAATCAACGACAGGCATATTATTAATCCTGTATGAGCCTTTTTCTTTATCAGTGAGTTAAGGTACCACCCGATGCCTGCCACAGCAATTATCCTTACTATTGTTAAAGCAGGCTTGCCGAACCTTCCCGGGATATCCAGCCCAAAGGCCATGCCCGGATTCTCAATAAACTTGATCTGGAACCATTTGATGTTCCACCATTCCCAGCCATTAAGACTGCTTTCACCGATGGTCATATGAGTTTTTACAAGGATCTTCAGAACCTGGTCAACAATGAGTATAGAGATAATAATTATCAGGGATTTTCTTGTAGCAGACATATTAACGTTGTCGTTGTTTAGCGTCAATACTCAGGGTTGCATGGGGAACAGCGCGCAGCCTGTCCTTTGAGATCAGCTTACCTGTTTCACGGCATACACCATAGGTTTTGTTTTCGATCCTTATCAGTGCAGCCTGCAGGTGCTGAATAAACTTCTGCTGACGTTGTGCAAGCTTCCCTGATTCTTCCTTTGACAATGTTGAGGCCCCTTCTTCAAGAACTTTAAAGGTGGGGGATGTATCCTGAGTATCGTTACTTTCACTTTGTGTAATGGCACTCTTCAACAGGTCATAATCTTTTTTAGCCTTATCAAGCTTATATAAAATTATTTGCTTGAACTCCTCCAGTTCCGCGTCCGAATATCTTGTCTTTTCTGCCATAGCTCAAAATTTTTGGTATATAAATATAAGAAAAAAAACAACATGCAATACTTATTGGGTCAAATCTTATTAATATTAACGTGAATTTGTATATCGTCTTCTATATCAATATGTTTGGCATTTTTTTCATTTATATTATCAACAAGGTTGATAGATTTTGCCAGGGTTTGTGAACCGATATACTTGTTATAGTTATTTATTGCAGAATTAACCGCATCATGCTTTTCTATATTGATATTTATCTTGTCAGTGACATCATAACCGTTATCCTTTCTCATGTTCTGTATCCTGTTGATAAGCTCACGGGCGATACCTTCCTGCCTCAGCTCTTCAGTGATATTGATATCAAGGGCGACTGTCAGCTTTCCTTCATTGGCAACCAGCCAGCCCGGTATATCTTCCGATGTTATTTCCACATCATCCAAAGTCAAAATTATTTCCTGATCATCAATAAATATCTTATGCCGGTTTTGTGATTCAAATTCAGCAATATCTTTCCGGCTCAGCCGGTTTATTGCTGATGCAATGTTTTTCATAAGCTTGCCGTACCTGGGGCCCAATGTTTTAAAGTCAGGTTTGATTTTCCTGATAAGAATATCTGAAGTATCTTTAATATATTCTACTTCCTTAACGTTGACCTCAGACAGGATGAGGGAGGAGACAGCTTCAAATTTTTCCTTAAAACCCTGGTCAGGCAGGGGTATCATTATCTTGCTCAAGGGTTGTCTTACCTTGATGTTCACTTTTCTTCTAAGCCCGAGGATCATTGACGATACTTTTTGTGCAATATCCATCCTCTCTTCCAGCTTTTTATTAATACAGGCTTTGTCATAAACGGGAAAATCAACAAGGTGCACTGATTCTTCAGCGTTCTTCTTATTCACTGAAGTGAGGTCCCTGTAAAGCTTATCCATATAGAACGGGGCAATGGGCGCTGCAAGCCTTGCTACCGTCTCAAGGCAGGTATAGAGAGTCTGGTAGGCTGACAGCTTATCTTCAGTAAATTCCCCGCCCCAGTATCTTTTCCTGTTGAGCCTTACATACCAGTTGCTGAGGTTATCCATAACAAATATCTGTATTGCTCTTCCTGCTTTTGTTATTTCGTAATTGTCAAATTGCTTATTCACTTCTTTTATTAATGTATTCAGAAGTGAGATGATCCACATGTCTATTTCCGGCCTTTTTTCAACCGGGATCTCCTCTTCGTGGTTGCAGAACCCGTCAACATTGGCATACAGGGCAAAGAATGAATAAGTGTTATAGAGTGTTCCGAAGAACTTCCTCTTGACCTCATCAACGCCGTTATTGTCAAACTTAAGGTTATCCCACGCCTGGGCATTGGTCAGCAGGTACCAGCGCAGGGGGTCGGAGCCGTACTTTTCTATGGTTTCTATAGGGTCAACAGCATTTCCCAGGCGCTTTGACATCTTGTTCCCGTTCTTGTCAAGGATAAGCCCGTTGCTGATAATATTTTTAAAAGAGACGGAGTCCGATATCATTGTAGCAATGGCGTGCAGTGTAAAGAACCATCCGCGTGTCTGGTCCACGCCTTCGGCAATGAAGTCTGCAGGGAACACCTTTTTAAAATCCTCCTCGCCGATAGCAAAGGGGTAGTGGAACTGGGCATAGGGCATTGCCCCGGAGTCGAACCACACATCAATGAGGTCAGGCTCGCGGAACATCTTTTTGCCTTTGGCGGAAACAAGGACAATTTCATCCACTATAGGCCTGTGCAGGTCGAACTTCCGGTAGTTCTTGTCAGACCAGTCATTTTCAATATAATCTGCCAGCGGGTTGGAATCCATGAATCCTGCCTTTACCGATTTGCCGATCTCTTTCTTAAGCTCTGAGACTGAGCCTATGCATACCTGTTCCTTCCTGTCTTCTGTCACCCAAACCGGCAGTGGTGTGCCCCAGAATCTTGAGCGTGAAAGGTTCCAGTCGACGAGGTTCTCAAGCCATTTGCCAAACCTTCCTGTGCCTGTGGATTGCGGCTTCCAGTTTATTGTATCGTTTAATTCTATCAGCCTGTCCTTGAGTGCGGTTGTCTTTATGAACCATGAGTCCAGCGGGTAGTAAAGCACCGGCTTGTCGGTCCTCCAGCAGTGCGGGTAATTGTGGATATGTTTTTCTATACGGAATGCCTTATTGTCTTTTTTGAGGTAAACGGCAATGTCAATATCAACTACAGGGTCGTCTTCAGTAAGCGTCTCGTCATATTCGTTCTTCACGTATCTTCCTGCGAACTCATTATATTCATCAACATTGACATACTTACTTATGAATTCCTCATCAAGGTCTTTCAGCCTTATAAACCTGCCCTTTCTGTCCACCAGGGGCCCTGTAAGCCCGTTTTTATCATTAACAATAAGTGCCGGGATGCCGTATTCCCTGGCTATCTTAAAGTCGTCGGCGCCGAAGGTGGGGGCAATGTGCACTATTCCCGTACCTTCCTCTGTTGTGACAAAATCGCCAAGGAGCACCTTAAACGCTTCTTTTTTTGGTTTTACCCATTTAATAAGCTGTTCAAAGCTAATGCCCTCAAGTTTTTTTCCTTTGAAAGTATCGAGCACTTTGAAGGGTATATGTTTGTCGCCCTCCTTGTAGTCTTCAAGCTTGATCTTACTGTCTTTTTGAGCGAAATAAACGTTTAGCAGGCTTTTAGCCAGTATTACAGAAACAGGTTTATGGGTATAGGGATTGAAAGTGCGTACAAAAGCATAGTCGATATCACTTCCTACTGCCAGGGCGGTGTTTGAAGGCAGGGTCCAGGCTGTGGTTGTCCATGCCAGGAAGAAGAGTCCGGTGTCAGTTTTATTAAACAGGAACTCCGATTTTTCGTCGCGTATGACTTTGAACTGGGCAACAACGGTAGTATCCTTAACATCGCGGTAGCAGCCGGGCTGGTTCAGCTCGTGCGTGCTCAGTCCGCTACCTGCAGCCGGTGAATACGG
>CAZFHF010000190.1:0-6333 GCA_964518655.1 uncultured Bacteroidales bacterium
GTAAAACAGGTGCAATATGGTCAGGCAATCCGGATAAAACAGATGTTGTAAGCAAAATTCATAAATTTGAATCTTCAGGATTGGATATAGTCTTTGAATGCTGCGGACAGCAGGAAGCAATAGACCAGGCTGTTGATCTGCTGAAACCCGGTGGCAGATTAGTGATAGTTGGTATTCCTGAATTTGAAAGGTGGTCATTTAGTGTCGATAAAACAAGGCGTAAGGAAATTTCAATACAGAATATCAGGCGACAGGTAAATTGTACAAAAACAGCCCTTAATGTAATAGCGTATGATATTGATATTTCTCCAATGATAACACATCATTTCAAATATAAAGATACTGAAGCAGCATTTAAGCTGGTTAGTAATTATGAAGATGGAGTAATGAAAGCAATAATTGATTTTGATGAAAATAAGTAAGTTATTATATCAGCCTTAAATTAAGGCTCTACTATTATTTAATATGCTGACATAAAAAATACAATGACATGCCTGGAAGGAAAATAACACATATATGTCTGGTCTTCTGTCTATTAATTGCATCATGCAATAATGATAAGTCAGAAAAACAAAAACGCGATAAAAGTACGGAATCAGGAACAAAAAATAAAATACCGACTGTTTGTATCTGGAATGGTATAGCAATCCGTAATGAGCCTTCCAGAAAATCCAAAACGTTATCCACACTTAATCTGGGTGAATCATTTTACTATCTTAATAGTAGCGCTATTGATACAACCTATAGAAACCAGAAATATCTGCATATTGAATTATCAGACGGTTCAACTGGCTGGGCTGCTGACTTCGGACTTGTTATCAATGCAAAAACCGGTGTGATAAACAGTGCGGTACCTGTATATAAACGTCCGGATTTGCTTACTATTAGCAGCAAGGAGTTATCACCTATGGATATCGTAGCAATTACCGAAGAAAAAGACAGCTGGTACAAAATCACAGGAGAGAAAAAAAAGATTGAAGGATGGATAAAAACATCTCATATTTCAATGAATGAAGAAGATATTGCTCTTGCATCAATAGTAAAAAGTAAATTTGCCACTGAGGATGACAAATCATTGCTTGATAAGATCCAGGATATTCTCGATAAAAATCCGTACCCAAACTCAGTTTTTGTAGAAACACTTAATGAAATTGCCCGGGAAGAAAAAAAGAAAAAACAGCTTGAAGAAATAATGATGGAAGAAAACAGGTTTGGCGGTTACTGATTTGTTACTTACTACACCGTACCCGTTTTTGTAAGCTCTTTACGGCTGTTAATTTGTAATTGTTATCTTTGTCTATTAATTGCTGCAAGATATATTAAATAAATATTTTATTATTTAAAGAAATGATTCAGCTGCTTCAGCGTATGGTAAATCTAAATCTCAAAGGAAAATGAAAAAATTTCTTACTATCGCATTTCTTATCGCTTCAGTGTTTTCTATCAAACTGTCATACTCTCAAGCACTTTATCTCATAAATGTTACAACTCCGTATAAATATTATTGTGCTACGACAGGGGAACCCGGCGCAAACTGGTTTTTACCTGGTTATGATGATGGTTCCTGGACACAAGATACAGGCCGTATAGGATACGGATATGAATTTCTTGAAGTACCGGTTGATGAGGACACAAAATCTCTTTACTTAAGATATAAGTTCAATGTTAGCAGCCTTGATGAAATGAAAAAGGTTAATCTTTTTGCAAATTTTGATGACGGGTATATTGCCTACATTAATGGCAAGGAAATATTAAGGGTAAATATTCCCTATTCAGTTGAAAATCCTGCATATGATGATGTTACCGAGCGCTCTCATGAAAAGGAGACGACTTCATATCCTGTGCTGGGTTATTTTTTTGATAATTCAATAATGGATACTACAATGGTTGTTGGTGAGAATACTCTTGCAATACATGTATTAAATGACTCTATAGACGGATCAGACCTTTATTATGAACTGCGCTTTTATAATGTAACAAACAGGGACTACAACCTGTGGTCTTCACAATCACGTTATAAGAGAAAATGCATGATTGATTCCAGTACGTTTCCGATTGTGGTTATTGAGACTGATGAGTTTGGCATACCATGGAAGAAGATTCGTGTTAATGCATTCATGGGCATCATCGATAACGGAGCCGGCAATTATAACCGCCCTTCCGATCCTTTCAATGTCTATGAAGGAGATGTATCAATTGAAGTCAGGGGGCAGTCCTCAGGTGAATTTGCAAAAAGGTCGTACAGGTTTGAGACAATAAAATCTGATCAAACAGACACGAATGTTGTATTGTTGGATATGCCCAGGGATGATGACTGGATATTGTTCGGCCCGTTTCATGACAAGGCACAGTTCAGAAATAAAATGGTCATGGATCTTGGTGCCAGGTTAGGGAGTTACCAGCCCCGTAGTCGTTTTTGCGAGCTGATATACAACGGTGAATGCCATGGTCTTTACAGGCTCAGTGAAACAATAAAACAGGATGACAACAGGGTTGACATAGCAGGACTTACAGAGACCGAGCTCTATCCTCCTGAAGTTACCGGCGGTTATATCCTGCGCTTTGACAAGCAGGATGCGGGAGAAGATTACCTTCAGATAGTATATCCCAAACCGGATGTGATAAGACCTCAGCAAACAGATTATATATTGTCTTACCTGCAGAAGTGTGATGCAGTAATATTCGGTAATAATTTTATGGACCCTGTAAACGGATTCAGAAAATACTTATCTGACTCTGCGATGGTGGATTATATGGTGATGAATGAACTGACAAAAAATGCTGACGGATATTTATTCAGTACCTATTTTTACAAGGACCGCGAGGATATTGATAACAGGTTTAAGATGGGCCCGTTATGGGATTACGACCTGGCTTTCGGGAATTCTATTTTTCAGCAGTCTGACCGTACATACGGCTGGCAGTTTGAATATAATACAACGCTTAATATAACCCGCTTGCTTCAGGACGAAGATTTTGCACAGTTATTCGAGGACCGCTGGTTTCAGCTAAGACAGGGTATGTTGAATACGGATTCCTTATTTGGATACATTGATTCACTGGCTTCATATATTGAAAAACCAAGGGAGCGGAACTACTATGTATGGCCTGTAATTGACGAATACCTGTTTTTCCCCAATTACGTGTCACAAACATACGAGGAAGAAATTGACAATATTAAAGGCTGGCTGTCTGCACGGCTGGAATGGATTGATAATAATATTGCCGGGATCTTTTATCCGGTGGCTGTGCCGCAGTATTACAATTCAGGATACTTTAAGTTTAACACATTCCCCAATCCTTTTTCTGATGATCTGACCTTAGCTATTTCTGTTGAAAAATCTGCCTCCCTTAACTTTGAACTTGTGAATCTGCTGGGACAGTCAATAAGAATTGCTTATGGTGATATACCAGCAGGTAAATCAGAAATCAGAATCGAAAACAATGCAATAATTAACATTCCGAAAGGGATATACATCATGCGGATATTCCTTGACAATCAGCTAGCCGGAACACAGAAGATAGTAAAAGAATAATAAAAAGGGGCTGTCTAAAAAGGCAGCCTTTTTAGACAGCCCCTTTTTCATTTTCATTACTGAATAAGATATGAGATAAAGTGAACCATGCCCCACGCATATCCCCTTGCTGATTGGGGCCATTGATCAGTAGCAGTCTTAAAATCCTGGTAAGCCGCATCCCACATATCTTCGGTGCTGTCATAATGCGGAATACAGATGTACTCCTCATAATCAGAGTTAGTTCTCTTCAGAATCATCAGGATTGCGCATGGTTTGTCCTCACCTTCCCTGAAAAGGCCCTTGAATATAACCTGTCTCTCAAAAGTACCGTAATCCATACCCCATGTATCATAATCTTCAATTTTATAACCTTTTTTCATATCAAGCCCCTTTTCAATCTGCATTTTATAACCCTCTGAAAGATAATTATATTCCTCCTTTGTAGTCTGTGAATGAACAATGAATACTCCTGAAAGTAAAAATACTGTTAAAACTGCTATAATTCTTGCTTTCATTTTTGAGTTGATTTTAAAGTTTATATTTCATTGCTAATCGTGGATATTTATCGTCATTTGCCCAGTTGTTATTTTCTTTGCTCCCTGTTCCACTAAGTTTAGCGCAAGCGAAGTTATTCGCAGTCATTTGTTGTTGTATTGTTTTACGATACAACAATAAAGCAATTCAGTAATTCACCCTGTGAAATAAAATCGGAGATCTTCCTGTTTTGCGGGATTTCACAGGGTAAACAATTTATTCCTTAACAAATTTACTAATTAATTTATTATCACTGCTTTCCATAGAGATAAAATACAGCCCGCTTTTCAGATGATTTATATCCAGGACAGCTGAGCCGTTAGCGGATTCATTCTTCAATAGAATTTTTCCATATATATCATAAATAGTTATAATGACATTTTTAAGTTCGGATTCTATCTTAATAAACTCTCCGGCAGGATTCGGGCTAATAATAATATTACTAATATTTGTTTTTTTAATGCCTGAATGAATTACCTGCAAGGGTATTGGGAAAAACTCATCCTTTCCTTCAACAAAGAATGCATATGTATCCATTGATTCGATATATATATTGTTCAGTGTTTCATAAGCCATATTCCAGCGTACCAGGTCATAAAACCTATGACCTTCGAGAGCAAATTCAAGGCGCCTTTCATGTATAATATCGTCAAGATCAATTGATGCCAGATCTGCAGGGTATCCTGTTGAGCCAGAATTCCTTGCCCTTGTCCTCACCATGTTTATATAGTAAATAGCGACAGGATTATTACCCATTTCAAGAGCAGCTTCAGCAGCCCACAAAATGACATCGGCATACCTTATGATATGAATGTTCAGAGGGCTTTCAGTCCAGCTTGAAAAAACCATCCAGTATTCATCTGGTGAGCATTCATACTTACGGCATGCCATACCTGTGGCACTTTCTGATAAATCAAATGCCTTCCATGTATTGCCCGTTAATATTTGATCATAAACATATACTGAATCTCCTTCAACAGCTGCTGTAACAGCAAAACGCGGATCATCCGATGCGTTACCTGATTCTTCAGCAAATTCATCAGTAAGGTCTTGTGCAGGGATATTAAATCCCCATCCGTAATAAGCACTTACTGGTCCGTCCCAATACTTCCTCCATGTTGTAAAAGCTGTTGTTGCATTCCCTCCGTAAGGCTTCCATCCTTCACCAAGAAGCAGATTTTTTGCAGCAAATACTGACTCAGGGCTGTCATTTCCCTCCGCATTAAAAATATAACGGTAACCTGAGGTTTCCACAGGATACAAATACGAACCATCCCACCATGTATTATAAGTTTCACCGTTAATTCCAACCAGTTCATATTCCAGAGAAGTGACAACCTCCTCTGCATACTGATATGCAGAGTCCCAATGTTCCGTTAATCCGCTGAAACGCTCATCACCGGGATAATACTTTGCATATGATGATTGAAATATATACATTTTGGCAAGCAATGCTTTTGCTGCACCTTTTGTCGCCCTGAACCTGTCATCCTCAGGATACTCACTCTTTAAAGGGAGGTCAGGGATGGCATCAGCCAGATCAGTTTCAATCTTTGAAAATACTTCAGCTATTGTTGATGGTTCAGTATATGTCCTGTTAAAAGCATAATAGTCATCAAACATACCTGTAAGTTCCCATTCACTGAAATCGGTATATATCTGGATGCTGTCAAAATTAATTGCCAGCTCAAATAACATTAACGATTGAATAAACTTTGCTTCCGCAATATACTGATCCCTGATTGAATCATCCAGTCCGACAATTGGAGCAAAATACATTGTCCTGTCGCAGAAGAAAATAATGTTATACATCCTGTACCAGGAATCAGTAACTTCCTGGTTGGTGGCAGCATAATCAAACAACATCAATTCCTGAAAGTTAGGAAGATCCGTTGGACCCTCCCCCCCTACTTCACTGTTATCGGAACGGCAGTCACCGAATATCCAATGGTTTAGTCCATATGAATGCCGGCTGGATAATTCCAGGTACGCTCTCTCAAGGCAATAACCGGCAGTATCTTCTCCAAACTGGCAAAAGCAATATGATCTGACAACAAGCGCCAGCATAAAAAAAGTAATAATCCTTTTCATATTAATTTTACTATTATAGTGTTAAAAATATAATTTATGCAAATTACTGCAACGCAAAATTGAAGTGCAATACAAAAGAACAATTTCAATAATTTTTGAGGTAAATGCAAATCAAAATTTCAACAATTTAACAATTTAACAATACAACAATTCAGCTATATAAAATCATATTGTCTATATTAGCAATTTT
>CAZFHF010000191.1:0-6311 GCA_964518655.1 uncultured Bacteroidales bacterium
GGATTATGGTTCAACTGAACAATGCGTTTTTTGATGATACGCTCTCTTTTGCTCCCCTCAATCAGGTGTACTATGTAGTCCCTCTGTTGATTACCGGAGTTGAGAATCTTGATAGTATTCTTAGTGGATCGCCTGCCGTAGATAATCCATCAAGACTGGTAGCTGATAATTGGAAGATACTGCCAAAAGATTACACACTCTACGGAATTAAATTCATAAATAAGTATCATGCATACTACTTGCGTAGAGGTGTCGATGCTATGACTAATGCAGTTGATTCGACTGTATTAAGCACTTATCATGCTGAATACGTAGAAGGAGACGAGCTGGTAATGGTTACTACAACCGGGAAAAGTAGCGTGGAACTATCGAATATCATTCGCCGGGGTTCTGCATCAAGTCCAGGCTCGGTTAATATTGAACTATTGTTTGATGATAATGATAATTGCACCATAAGAAGTTTTGAGGATGATCCTTATAACGTTTCCGGAACAGGTAAATTTGTTGAAAATGGCGGTTACTGGGGTGGTGAGGAACACGATGCCATGTTCCTGGAGTATAGTTACACAGACATGGCAAATAATGAACCCCATGTTGTTAACGATACGCTGGTAGTCCGCGACAGAAATGTGATATTTGAAGAATTTGTATTAGAATAAACTCTGCTTAAGGATTGATATATTAGTGAGGGTGTTATTTTCTGGCACCCTCATTTTTTATTATATCATAGACAATAAAAAAATTATCCTAATTGTTATTCCTTTGATTTCTTCTCTGATAGTTTATGCATAGACTCCAATGCCTTAGTAACAACATCTTCATACTTATTTACCATGTCTATGGTAATTTCGTTTGCAGCTACCCAAAATAAATTGCCTTCCTCGTCAGACTCTGTAATAAAAGTAAGGTTCTTCACCTCTTTCTTATGCTTGATGCGAAGTGCTATTTTATTCTCATTAACAATACTTAAGGTAGTACTTCCCTGTGTTATTGAAGTTGAGCCACGGATAGTCTCAAAATGGGTAAGAATTTCATTAAACATAGCCTGGTAAGAGTCCGGTAAATCCTGACCGGAGATCTCAGTTGTAAATAAGATCAAACAAGGTATTATAAGTGTCTTTAGTATTCTCATACAATAGAATTTTTATAAAATTTATGAAACTAATATACAAAAAAATACGGATTAATATACGGGATTCATGCACTCACATAGATAAAATGCCACACCCATTTCGTTCTCCTGCCTGAGGCAGAAAAAGCTAAAATGATTAAGCATAATAGGGAAAAAATATTGATACTTATCTTATAATTAGCAATATATTAAATAATGAATATCTGGGATATAATATATAGTATAACGGTTTCTTACCTGCTTTTACTTGCTATTTCACTGATAGGAAAATCCGGGTTAAAAAGCAAAAGCCACAACCTTTTTGCAGTTTATCTGATTGTCCAGTCATCATGCATACTCAATACTTTCTTATGGCGTTTTTTTGCAGCCACACATACAAAGGCTCCATATCTGTTTTATATCGCTGATACAATTTTATTTTTATGGGGGCCGGCTTTGTATCTATATATAAAAAGCTATACTAATCCTGAATTCAGATTCACATTAAAAAGCTTGCTTCATATTATACCTTTCCTGGTTCACGGTATTATTATGATTTCGATGTTTCATCAGTTCAACTCTTCGACCAAAACGCTTATGCTTAAAAAAGGAGTGTTAAGTCATAAAGAAGAAATTGCATCTTATATTGCCTTTCATTTCCAAATGCTGGTTTATTTAATGTTTTCCGGCATAAACGTAAAAAGATATCATAAAAGGATCAGCCGGGAGTGGCTTGCTAAATCCAGGGTTTATTTAAACTGGTTAGTTTTTGTTCTTGCAGGATATTTTATAATCTGGCTGCTGGATGTTTCATACCAGACTATTCATTTGCTGACCAGTTTTTCACCCTATTTTTTTGTAAAGATTGTTTATCCTATTGTTTTTATGCTTGTTTTCATTATCATGTTAAAGGGTTTAAAGAACCCGATGATATTCGCATATCAGGAACCCGGATTAAAAGAGAAATATTCCGGATCAAATCTCAAAGCGGACGAGAAAAAAGCAATTTATGATAATATAATTGCTATAATGAATGAGAAAAAACTATATCGTGAACCTTCATTATCTTTATCTGACTTGGCAAAAGAATTGTCTGTGCTTCCAAAACATCTATCCCAGGTGATTAACGAATATTTTAATATGAATTTTTTTGATTTTATTAATGATTACAGGATCAGGGAAACGAAGCTTCAATTATCCCAATTAAAAGAATCAAAAAAGACAATTCTTGAAATTCTTTATGATACAGGTTTTAACTCAAAATCCTCTTTTAATAAAGCTTTTCGGAAAAATACCGGGATTTCACCAACTGAATACCGAAGGGCTGTGAATGCATAATCATCCTGATTTAAATACCAATTTATAAAGAAAATAGACCGTTTTCCTGAAAACGGTCGCACAACTGCCTCCGAAATATTTTATTTGCATATGTGATTTGCTGAACAGCATAATCAACTAATAAAATATTAACAAACAAAAATTATTATTATGAGAACATTTAAAGTTAAAGCATGTTTATTCATTTTTATATTAATGGTCATTTTAGGGTGTAATAAAGATGAAGACCCCGTTCCATTGCAAATTTCATTTAAGGTTCAAAATCTTACAAATCCTTTGGATCCTGACGGAAGTATCGATTTACAAATTATTGGCGGTGTTAAGCCCTATACTATTAACTGGTCAAACATTAACGGTGTTAACCCCTATGCTATCAGCTGCTCAAACAAGGGAGTTACGGAAGACATCCGGAACCTTTCAGCAGGCACATATGTGGTTACCGTGACTGATGCGGTTAACGACAGTATTTGTGACAGCACTGTTGTGGAAGGACCTATTACCCTGGTATACTTTGGTCAGTCTTATTTTGAGATTATAAGCCGTGAAGGCATAAGGATAATAACAGATCCTTCAACAACTCATATGCAAGGCCGGAGAATTACGGGAGAATCAGATATAGTGATCGCGAGCCATAGCCATACTGATCATACAGCATATTCACTGATCAGCAATTACAGCTTATTAGTACCTCCCGGCACTACTGATGTGATAAATTTTGGAGACGTTAAAATAGAAGGATATAATTCAGAACACGGTTATCTGAATAATCAGCCAATGGGTCCAAATACAATATATATTTTTAGTATAGGAGATATTAGGATTGCTCACCTTGGTGAAAACAGGGCCGTTACAGAAGAGGAGATACTTGCTGCACTGCAGGGTGTAGATGTTTTACTTGCACCTGTTGGTGAAGCAGCATCCATGTCAATAACTGAAGTTTTTGAACTTGCAGATAAAGTTGATGCGGCAGTTGTAATCCCCCATCATTACTGTTATTCTGCATCAGATAAGTTTTATGGTTCAACAACAATTGATGAATTTATGAGCCAGGTTCCTGAAAATTATACAAAGGAAGAATCAGAAATCTATTTAATAAACGACAAGCCGGAAGGAAAAAAAGTTATAAAACTTATTCCTGCCCTGGAAGTGTTATAATGAATTACAGCTGGCATTGATGATTAAGCTCCGGAACACCCGGAGCTTTTTTACTATTTTTATATAAGATTATTATTTCTCAGTTTTTACCGGTTTCTAATGTATCTGAAGGTATTCATCTATGAATTTTCTTCTCAATAAACTTAAAAATATTTATGTTTGTATAAGGAAATCATATGTTAAAAGAAATATTCACTTTCGCCATAATATCTATTAACCCAAAAAATTAAAAAAAGAAACCACCTGTAATTATTCTTATGTTCATAGCAGTACTCTCCAGTAACTGCAATAAACCATCAAAAACCTGTCTCTCTGATACTGAAATAACATTTTCATCCTGCCCCGAAGAAAAAAATATTAGTTTCCCTGTCAGGGATGAACTGATCATTAGCCGGGATGGAAATCATTATGCATCTGCACGGGAAAACACCTTATTTATAGATGGAAAAGAGAAAACATACGAAGGGTATTCTATTCAGGAAGAGTCTCTTTGCTTTAGTCCGGATAGCAGGAACTTAGCCTACATTGCATCAGACCCGGTTTACAGTCCGGACAGTAAAATCATGGCTTATACTGCCTTTAAGGATCATAATTATCTTGTAGTTGTAAATGGTAAAGAGGGAAAGCCATACAGGGTTATTGTCGATCCAAAAAAAGGCCCTGTTATAACGCTTCTAAATAATGAAATACATTATTATGCAATGGAGGAAGACTTGGCATTTAGGGTATGTACTTCATTTAATTAAAAGCGTTACAGGGCAAACATAAGAGAATATTTATCTCTGTTTCATATAATGTTGAGAATACAGATGAAAAAAGCTATTCTTTATTGAATCCATCTGTTGTATCATTCTATGCATCTCCATGTTTTGTTCAAGGAATTGATTTTCAAAAAAGTTATCATGAAAAAATCCAGGCATTATCATAGAATCCCCTGAATAAAATCTATTCGAAAAAATTTGATCAATATTGCTATTGAAAAATTCAGAAAATTGAAACATCATGCTGTCAGTATTTAATGTGTCTCCTTCTATACTTGAATAGTATGATGTGTAAACAGAATCAAGTTCAATTAAATTTCCATTTTCATCATATTTTTTTGTCACAGTAACATTTTCATGCGGTTTTTTATTATCACCTTCCTTGCTTTTTAAATTCTGCGAATTACAGGAAAAAAAGAAGGCCATAGAAAATATTATTACAATTATTGTTTTCATAATTTATTGATTTTTAATTTATTAAATAAACATATATTTTTTATTGCCTGCTGTTTGTTGATAAAATAACTTGTAACAGACTTTTATTTGGTATCACATAATGCCGGATAAGATAAAAATCATTTCCGGGCATTAATATGTCCACACTTCGTATCCTTTCATACGCCTGTGTATCTGAATAATTCCATTTAATATTATGAGTATAGGATGGTTTATTATATTCCTTTATTTCAGAAATAATGACAACCAGCCTGTTATCAATCATTGATATTGAATAATTATCGTTGTACAGCAAATCAGAATATAAAGTTAATTTATATGTATTCTTTAGATAGTTATAGCTAAATCCTGTGACATTTACTTCAAAATCATCCCTTTTATTAATAACAGGAATAACAGGATTATAATTATTTTTATTTTGAAATCTTTTTACCAGCATTTCCATAATGTTTTAATTTTAAGTAACGATTTAATAAAAGAAAAAAAATCAGCAATATTTACCTGATTTTATGAATTACTTAAAATTATATGGAGGAGGTAAATCAATTAATAATAAATTAAGTTGATTAGTAATTTGTGGATAGAAAAAAACGATTGGTATTTTTTCTGAAGAAAACGCCTGATTTAAATAATCTCTGGCTTTCGTTTCCGTATTACCTAAATCATCAGGATATAAGTCAAAATAGTCAGAAGCCTCAAATTGAAAAAGTTCGTCAAATAATAATATTTTATTCTGGTCTTCATTATTTGCTTTATGGGAATCCTGACCGTAATTGCAGGAAAATACGGACTGAAAAACACAAAATAATAATATGGTTAATGCCTTGTGCATTTTTTATATATTATTTATGTTATAAATATCGTGAATAAATTGAAGTTATTGTTTTAATAAATGTTATTTATATATAAAAAATGTTAAATGGCCATTTTAAGCCCCTATAAGCCATTATTAAGGTAGTGACAGGTTACCCTTAATTAGCCTCATTTCATTTATTTATTAGCCTTATTTGATCTCCGGGATGCACTTCAGCCTGAACGTTTCTTTCAGTTGATTATCCATAAATAGTGTTTATTAAAATATTTTTGGAACAATATTTGAGTGTATTTTAGAATTAGAACAATTATGGTTATATTACGTTTAAATTGCATTAGCCGGTTGTGTTTTGCATGTAACAATTATCAGGAAGATAATAAATTAAAGACAAAAAGGATGAAATACGTTATAACTTTAATATTACTTATAATTTCAGCAGGAAACCATTTCGGACAATTACTGGAAATCGGGCAGGAAGCTCCTGAAATTATTCAGACATCTTTAGATGGGAAAGAATTACGGTTATCTTCATTAAGAGGTCAAATGGTGTTGATTGAATTTTGGGCATCATGGTGCGCTCCCTGCAGGAAAGAAAATCCTCTATTAGTCAGTACATATCAAAAATACAAGGATGCAAGTTTTAAAAACGGAGAAGGCTTTACCATATTTAGTGTTT
>CAZFHF010000192.1:0-6300 GCA_964518655.1 uncultured Bacteroidales bacterium
TTAAAAATGGGATCATAGCCAAATCCGTATTCCCCCCTTATTTCATTAATTATTTCTCCACTAATAACGCCTTCAAAATTAGTAATATCTCCTTTTTCAACAAGTGATATTATCGTGGTAAATTTCGCTTTCCTGTCTGTTATCCCTGAAAGTTTCCTTAATACTTTTTCTATGTTATCCTGAAAAATACAGTTTTCTCCTGCATATCTTGCTGAAAATACTCCTGGTTCTCCATTTAATGCTTCAATTTCCAGTCCTGTATCATCAGCAAAGCAATCCATATTATATTTATTGAAAATATAAAGAGCTTTGCCTTGTGCGTTTGATTTGATGGAATTATGTATTTCAGGTATTTCATCTTTGAAGTTAAGCTCTCTGAGGCTTATTAAGCATAATTTACCGGTTAAAATATTTTTTACTTCATCAAACTTAAACTGGTTATTTGTAGCAAAAATTAATTTTTCTCCCATATAAAAAATAATTTAACCCCGGGGCTGTTCCCCGGCTTAAAAATTCACCCGATATTTTATAATGAAATCTTATCCTCCGGAGGTACTGAAACTTCCTCCAATTTTCATTGGCCTTGGATTAATACAAATAACCGGAATTTTCTCAGTATTAGCAATTATATATTGTTCCTGAGCTCCCAGGACATAATCAGTAAACTTAAGGTCTCTCGTTGTCATAATCAGTATTGCATCTGCATTAATGCTTTTTGCATATGCAACTGTCTCTTTTGCAAAATCTCCGCCAGCAGTAGCTGATTCTACTTCATATATGATATTCTTTGAATTGAAAAACTTGTTTATAAAATATACATTGGAGTCAACGCCTTTGATATAATTCGGATCCGTATTTTTTGCCTTGAACAGGTAGAATTTTGTTCTGAACCTTGAGGAAAAATAATTGGCCCAGTTAACACATTCTTTGTTCTCTTTCCTGAAAGTAATCGGCATAACAACATTCTTCAGCGTTTCTGTCCGTGGAGAATCCTGAACGACTATAAATGGTGATTTGGATCCTGCAATTACTTTCAATGCCCAACTACCAAGGACTTTTTGCATTCCCTTAATACCATGCGTACCCATTACAGTCATTCTTGCCCTTATTTCTATTGCAAGCTCATTTATAGTAGAAAAGATATTTCCCGCCCTGACTATTATCTTTGGTTTTACATTAACATTCATGAATTTGTCCTTAATTGCCTCAGATATTATTTTTTCCGTATCTGTAATTTCAGATTCTTTCTTTACTATATGAATAATAGCAATATCATGATTAATAACATCTGCTATATTAATAGCATGTTCCAGGGCAAAGACAGATCTTTCGGTAAAATCCCAGGTCACTAAAATTAAATTAGTATACTGTTCCATTTATAATGTTTTTATTAATAAAACTTTAAAATACCGGATATATTATAAATAATTCAAATTTTACAAAAAATATATAATAAAACAATGATATTAATAAATGATAATTAACAATATAGCAAATTTTATCAATTAATTTACATAAACATTTTAAAAACATTGAAATTATAAAAATCTATTGCTAAATTATAATAATTTTTATACTATTATCTTTTTTTGTTGACCATTATTGCTCGAATTAGCGTAATTCTTTAATTTTGGCCAAAAATTCATCTCTTTTTAAATAAAACCTCGTATATGCAAAACACAGACTGGAAGACTTTACCATTTGGGTACTCAAAAAC
The DNA here is from genome assembly GCA_964518655.1 of uncultured Bacteroidales bacterium. Taxonomy (GTDB): domain Bacteria; phylum Bacteroidota; class Bacteroidia; order Bacteroidales; family UBA10428. The sequence continues at coordinate 1,718 of CAZFHF010000192.1, forward strand.
TGATTACAATGTTCGTTGTCAATACAAGGACAATAAATGGGGTAAAATAGAGGTATCTTCCTCAGAATACATTAATCTTCATATCGCATCCACATGCCTGCATTATGGTCAGGAAGCTTTTGAAGGGATGAAAGCTTTTAAAGGTAAAGATGGTAAAATAAGGTTATTCCGATGGAGAGATAATGCACGGCGTATGAGGGATACTGCGCTGGGAATCAAGCTGGCAGTTGTTACTGAAGAGCTTTTTAAGGAAGCAATATTTACTGTTGTAAAACTTAATGAAAAATTTGTGCCTCCCTATGGGTATGGTGCAGCATTATACATCAGGCCATTGTTAATTGGAACCGGAGCTGAGGTTGGCGTTAAACCGGCAAAAGAATATGCATTTATAGTTTTTGTAACTCCTGTAGGCCCATATTTTAAAAACGGATTTACTCCTGTTGATATACTTATTTGCCGTGATTTTGACAGGGCCGCTCCTTTAGGTACCGGAGCAATAAAAGTAGGTGGCAACTATGCTGCAAGTTTAACTTCTCTTGAAGTTGCACATAATCAAGGCTTTGACACAACATTATATCTTGATGCAAAAGAAAAGAAATATGTGGATGAGGCCGGGCCTGCTAATTTCTTTGGTATAAAAAATAACACATATATAACACCTGATTCCAAATCTATCTTGCCTTCAATTACAAATATGAGTCTTATGGAGATGGCTAAAGATATGAAAATGAAAGTTGAACGCCGTCCCATTGATGTTAGCGAGCTGCCAACATTTGATGAGGTTGGAGCTTGTGGTACTGCTGCAGTAATAACTCCTATTAAAAGAATATATGACCCTGTAAGAAAAAAATCATTTGAGTATTGTAAAGATGGTAAGCCCGGGCCTTTAACCACCAAATTATACGACGAATTAACCGCAATACAGAACGGTGATGCAGCAGATAAATTTGGCTGGATAGATTTTGTAAAATAGTATATTTATGCATAAGGGAGAAAATAAAGCAACCAGGCGCCGCCTCAGAAGTTCATATATTACATCCATTGTTAGTATATCACTTGTTTTATTTTTGCTCGGTATAATTGGCCTGTTGCTTTTAAATACAAAGAAGATTTCTGACTATGTAAAGGAAAATTTGAAGTTTACAGTATATTTAAAGGATGACGTGAGAGAGGTTGACATCTTACTCATACAGAAGAACCTGGATGCAAAACATTATGTTAAAGAAACGGAATATATTACCAAAGAGCAGGCAGCTATTGAATTCCAGGAAGAACTGGGTGAAAATTTCATTGATTTTCTGGGATTTAATCCATTAATGCCATCTATTGATGTGAGGCTCTACGCTGATTATGCAAATTCAGACAGTATAGAAGTAATTGAACAGGATTTGAGAGTCTTCCCGGAAATAAATGAAGTTTATTATCAGGAATCACTTATCCACATGGTAAATAAAAACCTGAAAAAAATAAGCTTCTTCATATTAATTATCAGCGGATTATTGTTACTGGTGGCTCTTACGCTTATCAATAACACAATCCGGCTGTCAATATATTCAAAAAGATTTCTCATAAGAACAATGCAGATTGTTGGAGCTAACAACAGTTTTATCCGCAGACCATTTTTATATAAAAGTGCCGTGCACGGTTCATTAGGCGCACTGATAGCAATAGGGCTTATTACAGGTATGATTTATTTCATTCAGAATGAACTTGAAGGAATTATTAACTTTCAGGATTATAAATTGTTAATCATTTTATTTATTATTGTCCTGATAATTGGAATTGTCATTAGCTGGATATCAACATATTTTGCTGTAAACAGATACTTGAATATCAAAACCGATTACCTATATACATAAACATAAAATTATGGCCACAAAAACAGATAATAGCAATAGAGGTTTTGCTTTAGGAAAAGAAAATTACGTTTTACTTATTATTGGATTCATCATAATAATTATTGGTTTTATATTAATGATAGGAGGAAAAGCAGAAAACCCAAATGTATTCAATGAGAAAGAGATATTCAGTGCAAGAAGAATAACCCTTGCTCCTATTGTTGTTCTTTTTGGATATCTATTTGAAATCTGGGCTATAATGCGCAAACCAAAAGATAATTAATAAATTCCCTTAACATATAAAGTAATCATTTTTATTTATGAACTGGCTTGAAGTTATTATTATTGCTATTGTTGAGGGAATAACAGAATTCCTTCCAATATCATCCACAGGTCACATGATCATTACAGAGAAGATCCTGGGAATGGAAAGTTCTGATTATATTAAAACTTTCATTATCAGCATCCAGTTTGGGGCTATTCTTTCAGTCGTTGTTTTATACTGGCGCAGATTTTTCAAATCATTCGCGTTTTATTATAAATTATTTGTTGCTTTTATTCCTGCAGCTATCATTGGTTTCCTTGCCGGTGATTATATAGATCTACTGCTCGATAATGTTATAGTAGTAGCAATTTCACTTGTTATTGGTGGTATTATCCTGATATTTGTTGACAAATGGTTTGAAGAATTTTCACAGAATCAGGAAATATCATACCTTAAAGCATTTAAAATAGGTTGTTTCCAGGTAATTGCCATGATCCCCGGCGTTTCAAGATCCGCTGCAACAATAATCGGAGGAATGACACAAAAGCTGACGCGAAAAAATGCTGCTGAATTTTCTTTTTTTCTTGCTGTGCCAACAATGTTTGCAGCATCAGGATATAAATTATTCAAAAGCTATGACAGTATAACAACTGAAAACATTGGTTTACTAATTGCCGGTAATATCATTGCTTTCCTTGTAGCTATGATCGCAATAAAATCCTTTGTCTCCTATCTTGCAAAACACGGTTTTAAAGTATTCGGCTATTACCGTATAGCAGTCGGACTTATAATAATATTGCTGACATCACTTGGTGTTGAACTAAAAGTCATATAATGGATTTTATAAAAGGTGAACTTATTCTTATAAATAAACCTTTGCTCTGGACATCATTTGATGTTGTAAAAAAAATCAGAAAAATTATTGAAGCAACATATAAATATAAAAGAATTAAAGTGGGACATGCCGGTACATTAGATCCCCTGGCAACAGGACTCATAATAATTTGTACAGGGGGTTTAACAAAAGAAATATTAAAATATCAGTCGTATGACAAAGAATACGTAGCAACAATAAGATTAGGGGCAACAACGCCGTCATTTGATCTGGAGACTGAGATTGATAAAGAGTATGATGTTAAGCATATAACTGAGGATTTGATAGCTGAAGCACTGAAAGAATTCACCGGTGAAATATACCAGAATCCGCCTGCCTATTCTGCAAAGTTCCTTAATGGCGTCAGAGCATATAATTACGCAAGAAATGGTAAAAAAATTAAGCTTGAACCAAACAAAATACATATTAAAGAAGTTAATATTATAAGTTTTAAATCACCTGAATTAAAGATTAAAGTAATATGCAGCAAAGGAACATATATTAGGGCCTTAGCCCGTGATATCGGTTTTAAACTTAATTCAGGCGCTCATTTAACAGAGCTGGTAAGAACAGCAATAGGAAGCTATAGAGTTAATGATGCATTATCAATAGAAGATTTTGAAAGACAATTAAAAAATGTGTAACAAAATATAAATTTTTACGTATAAGGGGGGATTAATTTGGGGATATAAAATATAACTATTAATATACTATGAAACTTTCTCAATACAAATACAACCTGCCGGAAGAACTGATTGCAAAATATCCTGCTGAAAACAGGGATGAATCACGGTTAATGATCATGCACAGGGACACGCGAAAAATTGAACATAAGATATTCAAGGAAATAATCGATTATTTCGGGGAACAGGATGTAATGGTATTTAACAACACAAAAGTTTTTCCGGCAAGGCTTTATGGAAACAAGGAAAAAACCGGAGCAGAAATTGAAGTTTTCCTGCTCAGGGAATTAAATAAAGAACAACGATTGTGGGATGTTCTGGTCGATCCTGCAAGAAAAATAAGAATCGGAAACAAACTTTATTTTGGAGAAGACGATATCCTCGTTGCAGAGGTAATTGACAATACAACATCACGAGGAAGAACCCTTCGTTTCCTTTTTGACGGTCCATACGAGGAGTTTAAGGCTACATTGCATAAACTTGGAGAAACACCTCTTCCTAAATTCATAAAGAGAAAAGTCCAGCCTGAAGATAAAGAGAGATACCAGACCATTTTTGCCAAGCATGAGGGTGCTGTTGCTGCTCCTATAGCAGGATTGCACTTTAGCAGGGAATTGTTAAAAAGGCTTGAGATAAAAGGGCTCAATTTTGCAGAGATTACACTTCATGTCGGACTTGGTAATTTCCGCACTGTTGATGTTGAGGACCTTACAAAACATAAGATGGATTCAGAACAGATAATTATTACCGATGACGCTGTAGAGATCGTAAACCGCGCAAAAGATGCCAAAAAGCAAATATGTGCCGTTGGTACTACGGTTATGAGAACCCTTGAAAGTTCTGTTTCAACTGCAGGTTACCTTAAACCATATGACGGGTGGACAAACAAATTTATTTTCCCTCCCTATGAATTTAATGTCCCT
>CAZFHF010000193.1:0-6269 GCA_964518655.1 uncultured Bacteroidales bacterium
TTTTTTATTGTTGTAGGAGACAGCGCAACTCAACTCAGCAAAAATTTTTTCTGAGTATTTATTAATTAAGTAGGAGGAATCTTCAATTTCCAGAATAAATTCTTCAATCAGTTTCCGGTAGTTTTCCGCACCGGCAGTATCAAGCCTTTGATCTTCCTCGTTAAACAACAGCCTGATATATTCAGCCCTGGATATCCTTGATGAAAAAACATTATCGATATTCTTATCCCAGAAATCTTTTTCATAATTAAACCTTTCAATAAACTCATTTAATTGCTTTACCCTAAGTGTAAAAATTCTTTCATTATAGTTTTTATCAGCTTGTCTTATATTCTGGGAAAATATATGCGATGATAGCGGGATAAATAACAGATTAGCTGTGAACAGAATGATCAATAAGCTTTTTATTCCTGTATTTTGTGTGTTCAATGTGTAAAAAGATTAAATTTATTATGTGCTGGCTTTTGTTTCGGTAGCTTTTATGTTACCCAGAAAAATTTTCCATCTTTTTTCATTATAGAACTTATCTTCAATTTGCTCAACAATTATTTCAATTTCCTTCTGAGTAATATCGGCATATTTGATATTATCACCCACAAAACCCGTAAACTCCTGGAAGATTGTAGCTACTGCATAATACCTGTTATCAGGACCCTTAATAAAATCTGTAATATATGCGATGTCGTAATAGTTTATTACTACCCTTGTGTAGGGAAGGGTTTTTAACCTGTAAAGGTAATTTTCCATTGTTCTGCTTTTTATAGTGCTTTTTCCTGTTTTATCAATATAGGAAACCTCCATCATAGCACCTTTGTAAAACAATTTGAGGGCTTCGCGCTCTGCCATGTTTCGCTTATCCTGGGGTTGCTCTTTATCGCCCAGAATGACAATATGTTGCTGGAACTCTTCAACTTTTTGCTTGGTCTGCTCTTTGAATAATCCTACCTCATCCTCTTTAAGTTCTATCTTGTCAACTATTCTCGCTTCCTTGCTGCTCCTTGCAGTTTTTGATACCTGCTGTGCATTTATATTTGTGAAACTTACAAACAAAAAACCTGACAAAATGTAATACAAAATATTCATAGAGTTTTAAATTATATTATAGTTTAAAGAAATATGAAATCATAAATCCTGCATTGCGGATCTTTATACCCTGGCTACTCTCTTCCCTGCCAAAAATATTCATATAAGTATCTTCTTTCTTAATATCATTTATACTCAAAATTATTTTCGGGCCCAGGCAAATAGTAGAAAAATATCCTGCCGGGATACTTAATCCAAATCCTAATCCGGCAAACATAGTAATTTTTTTAAGATCAATATCTGCTGTGTAATTAAGATTTGAATGGGTATAAAATCCAAGTTCAGGGATCGCGAGATATTTAACCACATCGGGATGGTCAGGATAGTATCCCTGCAACTGATAGTCACCTGAAAGCTTGTATTTTGCTGAGGCAGTTATTGATAATGCAATATTACTTTCCAGATAATACCCTATTTTCTCGGGATTACTGTTAGTTATTTTAAATCCGAAAGGTATGGAAATTGAAGTTATGCTAACCAGAGAATCATAATCAGCTGTAATTATCCTGTAATAAGATTCATTATTTATGTCTGTTGATAATATCTGGTCCTGGAGATTGCCATCCAGGCTATACATTGTTGAAAATTTATTCAGCTCAATACCTGAATAAAAACCAAATCTACCGAACAGGAAATAATTCAGATGAATACCTGCAGAAAAGCCCGCTCCTTTGTCTATTGCCCATTCATGATAGTCTTCCCGGAGTGTAAGCTCCTTTATGTTATTGTCAGTGATAGATCCCTGTCCCGCCATTACAAATCCGCTTATTGAATATCCTTTTCTGTCAAGCTTATTAATACCTGAAAAGGAAGCAGGTTTTTCAAGGTTATCCTGCATGTAATAATTTATATCGCCTCTGTCAATACTTTCAATTTTAAAATTGCCATATGTATTTCCCATACTCCGGAAGAGTATCTTAAAAACGAGCTCCTGTGAGGTACTAAAGATATTTTTTTTCTGGTACATACCGGAAAAAAATTTTGTTGCATATATATTGGTATAGTAATCATCTTCATCAATTGGTATGACACTGCCGAATTCAGCAGAATCAAGATTCAGAGCGATATTTTTTATGCCATCCTGATATGAAGATTGAAACATTTCAATATACTCATCTATATTCAGTAAATTTTTATCGGGGTCAGGTTGCAGATCATTAAATACTTTGTTATCAGCGCCGGAAAATATGTTCTTAAAAGATTCTTTATAAAAAACTTTCTCTTCATCCGGTTCTTCAGGATTGCCGATTAATGAGAGGCTTCTTATGTAATCATTGAGGAGATTACGGGTAAACTGATTAATCTTTTCCTTTTCATCCTTTGGGATAGGTTTGCTTTTCATTTCATGAAATGCTTTAATACCATCTATATGAAATGAAGATGCAAAATTTCTTATTCCGACTATTTTAAAATTTTCAGGAGTTCTTGATTTTTTTAAAAATGCTATACGGAAAACCAGGTCCTCTTTATTAGTGTTTAATGTATTGTTAAGGTAGTTGCCATTTATTTTTTTATTTACATGCAGATCGATGGAATATACATTTTCTCCATACAATTTTATTTCACTTCCTTTAATCTGGTCAAGATTAAGATCTACTTTCATCCCGTCAGGATACCACAGTATAAGATTTGAAACATAGGTTTCGATCTCATAATATTCACTCAGTTGGCGGGACGGATCCAAATCATTATAAACCAGAACCTTGCGGCTCAGAAATAAATCTATGATGTCTTCAGCATTACTTTCTGCTTCTTTAACATCAGTATTTTGCAGTTCCGCAATATTATTGATATAATTTTGATATGATTCGAGAAGCTTTATTGCTTCTGTATATACTACAGAAATGTTCTTTTTTGACAACTGAGAAAATAAAGATGCATTAATATAAAGATTAACAGCCAGTAAAAGATATAATATCCTGATATATTTCAGCATCTTTATCAGTTTTGTTTATTTACTAAAACCTTTCTTGTAATTTTCCTGTTATTGAATCTTAATTCGATAAAATATATTCCTGTGTTATAGCTTGTAAAGTCAAATTCTTTAATAACAGGATAATTATCTTTTATAAACCTTTCCTTGTATAAGGTTTTACCAAATGAATTCAGGATTGTAATTTCGTAATCAGCGCTTATATTGTTGTTTATTCTAACCATGACCCTGTCAGATGCGGGTACGGGGAATATTTCCAGTTCTTCCAGCTTTGCAAAACCTTCAGGTATTGTTATTCTTTCTGAAGCGAAATAGCACATATAATCATTGCTTATTTCAACATAATACTCGCCGGTAACCTGATTTGCCACATATAGGAATGTATTTGCACCAACGATAAGTGTACCATTCCAATACCACCTGTAATCGAGTGCTGAATCATTACTGCAGGCAAAATACCACATATTGGGGCCAAAGACGTATAATTCGGGATTTTCCATGAATTCTTCACATATTATAATTTCCTGCTGTGTTGAATCCATGCATCCGTTTGCACTTACGACTTTTAAATTTACCGGATAATTACCTGTTGAAAGGTATGCATGCTGAGGTGCATTTCTGCCTGAAAAGTAGTTATTATCCCCAAAGTCCCACAGCCATTCCGATACCTCAACTCCTGCGGTATCGGATGTATTTTCAAAGCTTATTACATCGCCTCCTGAGGTGACATAATCATAAGTAAAACTTGCTTCAGGAACAGGCTTCACTATGACCTCTTCAGTTTTGCTGAATTCTTCTGATTCAGTAATCAGTGTAAGAGTTACATCGAAAGTATCAGCTGTAGAATAAGTATGAGCCGGATTTTCCTGGGAGGATATCCCGCCATCCCCAAAATCCCAGTTAAAGCCGATTACGGTATCAGTCATTAATGAACTTTTGTTGGTGAATGTTGTCGGATATCCCCGGCATACAGTATCAGCATCAAAATCAACATATGCCTTGCTCACATTAAATGTACGCTGTGTTGCCCATTTCCCTCCCTTAAAACTCTGATCAACAGCCTGTACACTCCAGAAATACGTTCCTTCAGGCAATCCTTTAATTGTCCATGAGGTGTTAAGGCCTGCATTACCCTGCGCCTGAATTATTCTGAATCCGTTATCAAGGTGTGATAATGGTGATATAATATCGAAACCCCCGCTGGTAGTACCTACTCTAATATTATATGTTAATCCTCCGGATGTTTTATCATCATATGCAGGATCCCAGCCAAGTATTATATCAAATTCCTGCTGTTTGTATGTAAGTCCTTTAGGAGCTCCCGGCGGGAAATTTTCAACATTCAGGTTATTCTGGTTCATATTTGTTTCATATGATGTATGTATAGGATAATTACCGGAAATCATAATATCCAGATCACCGTCACCGTCAAAATCTGAAAATGATGATATAGGTCCGTGTTTTTCAAGGTAATTTTGCTCATTAAACATTATTCCATCAATATTATCATAAATGGTAGTCCTTTTTGTTACTCCGCTTCCTGAAATTAATATATCATAATAACCGTTATTGTTATAGTCGCCCAGTTCCAGCGTCCCTTGACCAAATGCACTTAATTGAGTCGTTATGGAGAAATTCAGTTCGCTGTTATAATAGACTTTACACCAGCCATTGCCAAAATTGTCTGTGCCATGAATTACTATGTCACTGCTATCATTTTTATCCATATCAGCAATCCTTATCTCGCCGAACATCAATATTTCCTTTAATGTTTCAAAAGAATAATCCCCGTTGTTGATCAAGATAGCTGTTAAAGGCGAGTTTCCGCTTGATTCATGACCTGAGACTACCAAATCAATATCATTATCATTGTCAACATCATAAGCACTTGCCTTTCTGATTGTCATGCCTGGTACTTCAACCGGTAAAAGATCAAGACTCAGCGGAAGATTGTTCCTGAGAATATAAGCATTACCATTACCTGATGTATCCTGGCCGGAAACAAAAATATCCGATTTGCCGTCGTTATCGAAATCAGCGGATAATACAGTGCCTCCTGCAAATCCTTCCAGGGTATCGGTTAGAAGGAAAAATTCATTATTATTACCAAGGTAAACAGCAGTTTTACGAATAGAAGTATTCACATTGCCTGTTAATATGAAATCAGGGATATTATCATTATCAAGGTCGGTAAAACATCCTGTCCCGTATCTGTAATCAGCAAAGTATGTAGTAGTATCTGTTAATGTATCATTAACATTCATATAATATTGGTTAGTGTAACTGCCACTATTACTATTACTTATAAGAAATAAATCATAATCCTCATCATTATCAGCATCCCCCCATATCTGGGTGTATCCTTCATTATAACACCAGCCCAGCTCAGTATGCACACTAAACGCACTGGCCGGAACTGTAAATGTATATACAGGCGAAAAGTAAGAGGCTGCCTGTGACTGGTCGATTGTCTGAACGCTCCAGTAATATACTCCCGGAGAAAGATCATTTATAACCAGAAAAGTGTCGGCAACAAAATTACCATCAGGAAGATATGTCTTACCTGAGGAATGTGAGGAAGCTGATCTAATCTCGTTCCCGGAGACAGTTGTACCGACACGGATATTATATTTCAGGGAATTTACAGGTGATATATCATCAGTAGCCCTGCTCCAGTGCAGCTTAACACCGCCGACAGTAGTGCGTGCATAGCAATAGTCCGGAGGCAACGGATTGTTATTTGTTTTTGAAATATTATTTTGCAGAATCGTGCCACCCTGAAAGATGTCAAGGTCATTGTCGTTATCATAATCCAGTAATCTGGCCATTCCATATGATGAAGCAAATTCCATAGATTCGTATTGAAAACCTTCACTCAGGTATACCCGGGTTACATAACTGTCAGGCGCATTCTCCCCGGTGGTTATTACAATATCAAGCTTGCCGTCAAGATTTATATCCCCGGCATCGCAATTGACTTTGGTATCGGATTGAAAATCATACGGAAATTGAACAAATTGTTTCCCCATGTTAACATACAGGAAAGCCTCGTTTCCAAGGGGCTCTCCGTAAACGAAGATATCCAGGTTGCCGTTGTTATTAAAATCCTCACATATAGTTCCTCCATAGCGTACTCCCGGTATATTAATGCTGTAATCAACTGTAAAATTCTTATTTTGCAGGTTTTCAGCCAAAAAAGTATTTGAATTTCCAAATCCATCCAAACCTGTTATAAGCATATCTTTATAACTGT
>CAZFHF010000194.1:0-316 GCA_964518655.1 uncultured Bacteroidales bacterium
ATAAAATAATAGTCAATATTATCTCCAACGTCTGACCATATTGATGTCTCTTGCCTGGTATCCTCAAAGACCGTTTTTGAATAATTGTCCCAAAGTATCCCGTACCCCTTTGTAGAAACAAGAAACGGATTTACAGCGTCAGTATTTGTTTGCACAAGAGTAACTTTGTGCCCCCGATAATTCATATACCCGTCCTGGTGCTGGCCGAGACCGTAAATTGCTTCATCGGGCGCCAGCTTAAATTTCTGCCGGATGTTGAATGATTTATCATTTTCATATTCAATGGCTTATGGTGATTATAGTGATGGATATACAA
>CAZFHF010000194.1:326-6258 GCA_964518655.1 uncultured Bacteroidales bacterium
ATATTGTTTACAGATTGGAACTACTACTTTTTCAAGAATTTCTCTTTTTAAGATTTCTTCAGAAATGTCATTTATATGCTGCTGAGCAATGACTATTGTTGTGATTCTTTTGGGCTTATCATTTTCATATTCAACAGGATCAAATACAGGCATTTTATATTCACTAAGGATAATATCATTATCATTATTGAAGTATTCTACTCTTCCAAGGTTTTTGGATATCCTCAATGTTATTTTATCGCTGGAAATATTAATGTATCCCCTCTTTTTTGTGATATCTAAATTGATATCAGGCAGGCTGTCCTGTATAACAGCAAGGCTCAATTTATCGGGAGTTCCCCCTGAGGGCCATTTTACAATTCTTACTATGTTATGGTCATAAAACTGCACCTTCATATTAAAGTCCGCAGTTTTCAACCGGATACCGTTTTCAATATGTTTCAGTTTTTTATTATCTGATGAACACTGAATAGCAGTAAGTACAAAAAATACTGCAAGCAATAAGCTAATCCGGAGTTTCATTTTTTTATTTTACTTTTGTCCCGTTTGATTTAAATATATATGTCTTATTTTACTTTAAAAGTAAAATTTTCTTTATTTCACTAAACTCATTTCCTGCCAGAAGATGGCAAAAATAAGTTCCTTCTGAAAGGAAGTCCGGGTCGAAGCTGATTTCATATTTACCCGGGTCCTTCTTTTCATTCACTAATGTCTTTACTTCGTTACCCTGCATATCATATATTTTCAAAGATATAAAACTTCTGGACGGAACAGAATAAGTTATTGTTGTTTCAGAACTAAAAGGATTAGGGTAGCCTGGATATAACTCAAATGCACGGGTCTTTATTCCATCTTTATGTCCTGTCAATCCTCCGGTTTCAACGCGAATACGGTACACTGCGTCACCTGATGTTATGTATAAGGTCTTACGGTCAGTATCGCCCCAGCAGCAGTTAGTGGTTTGCCCGGGCACGGGTATTGTATCCAGCACAGCACCTTCAGGTGAATATACCCATATTCCTGCAGGGCCTGATGCAAAAAGGTTGCCCGCTGTATCAACTTTCATTCCGTCAGTGCAACAGGAAAGAGGCATCTGGGCAAAAACCTGCTTGTTAGTGATTGTTGTATCATCAACCACATCCCACACATAAACTGTCATGGTTTCAGAATGTCCGGCATACAATTTTGTTTCGTCAGGAGAGAATGTAATACCGTTAGGGTACTCCAGACTGCTGTCCAGAAGCTGAAGATCTCCGGCAGGGCTTATCCTGAAAATACCCCTGAATCCCAGTTCCTCCTGGGGGAAGGATATCCCGTAAGGAGGATCAGTAAAAAATATCGAGCCGTCAGATTTTATCGCGAGGTCATTGGGACTGTTAAGTTTCTTGCCGTCATAGGTTGAAGCAAGGTCAGTCTCGGAACCATTATGTTCAATTCTTGCAATACGGCGGTTGCCGTGCTGGGCAAGGATCAACCTGCCCCCGGAATCCAGGGCCAGGCCATTTGAATTTCCTGAAGGTGTAAGATAAACTGATATCCCTGATTCAGGTGTCCACTGATAGACAATATTTTCAGGGATGTCACTGAATAAAAGTCCGACACCGTCTTTCCACACAGGGCCTTCAACGAAATTGAATCCGTCGGCGATTTTTACCGCAACCGAATCCTTCGGAACAGGTGACTGACCGGATGCTAAAACAGCACTTATAAAAATGGCAAGAAAAGCCGGAAGGAGCTTATGCTGAATATTTGTTATTCCTATGATTTTCATACTTACGGGATTTTATTATCAATATTATTTATAAGAGGGTAGAATGCACTTTAACAGTTCAGAGTTTACGAATATATAAATTTTTATTTAAAATGGGACAGGCACCTTTCCGGATTTACGATTTTAGAAAGTTTATATGTATGGTAATATTGTTTAATGCGCGCGGGGCATTAAAGCATTACTTCACACAAGAAAATCTTTCGGCACATTATTAAGTCTGGCTATGTCAGTAATCCTGTCTTTAACGTCAAAACCCATTGAGCATTCCACTGTGCATGTATTGCAGCCGGAGCAGGGTGAATCTTTAATGCCAAGCGGCTGCATAGTATTCCTGGCTAAGGCAGGATTTTTGTAGCCGTATGCATACATGTATGATCTCATGAGTGTGGGTATATCCAGTCCTTTACGGCACTGTTCAATACATTTTCTGCACTGGGGGCAGAACAAGCCTGTCATACCAAGCTCCTGTCCTTTCTGAAGATCGTTTATTTCTTCAGGTGTAAGGGCAAGGTTTTCCATTATGGAGATATCCAGACTTAGCTGGTCATATGTTGTTACTCCCGGGATTGCAGTACATATATTTTCATTCTGAAGAGCCCATTTAAGTGCTGCTTTCATGTTTATGGGATGCTGCCTTTCCTTGTCCCAGTAACCTCCTGCCTGCGTTTTCATAGCTATAATACCGAGGCCTGCCTTTGCTGCTTCATCAATAACCTGGTCCATCTCCTGCCACCCGAACATCTGTATATTATAAACGGTAAGTATCACGTCATACACATTGCTTTCCACTGCTGCCCGGAAAAGCTCAATGAAATTCTCATGGAAGGATACGCCTGCGAACCTTATTTTCCCCTGTTTTTTTGCTGTAGTCAATGCATCAAGCAGTCTTTCGGTAAGCGCCGATTCCCTGTTGTTAGGCATGTGCAGGTAAAGGATATCAATATAATCCATTTGCAGGTTTTTCAGGCTGAAGTTAAGCTTTTCAAGAAAAATATCCCTGGTAAATGAATCACTTATCTTTCTGTTGCCCCATTCCTCTGTAGCATCCCATTCAGGTAATATTTTTGTGGACAGGAAGTAAGAATCCCTCGGCCTGTCCTTTAATACTTCACCGACTATGATCTCACTTTTCCCTTCCAGGTATGCCTGGGCAGTATCAAGATGAACAATTCCTGCATCCAGGCCTGCCCTTATAAGGTTTGGATTGTCTGTATTCATAACTCCCATACTTACTATCGGGAGCTTCACACCTGTATTACCCAGTGTCCGGTAAATGAACTTACTGTCAGTATCTGCAAATGATTTTTCACTGCCTGGAGAGCTCAGGGCTTTTCCGGAAACACCTAATAATCCTGCCGTGACTGCCCCGGCAGCAGCTTTTGAAAGGAACTCACGCCTGTTGTAATCTTTTGATGATGCCATAACTGTTTATTTAACGGATTAATACTATTGCTATGATTTGTAACTACTACCAAACCCTAAAGATAAATCAATACTATTTAATTTACCACAAAAAAGGGACAGCGCCCATAGAGAAATGTTAAATTTTAAGTTTTAAATTCAAGGGGGACAAATTCAAAGTGGACAAACACCTTTTATGAAATAACAAATATCAAAATACAAATCTCATATAAATCACAAATCCCAAAAAACAAATAAGCTCCAAATAACAATTCAGTAATTCACAGGGTAAACAGTTTAACAATTTTACAGTTAACAGTTTTCCTTTTCCATTTCTTATTATATTTACAGATATAAATCTGTAACGCAAAAACAATTAAATGAATTCAGGTAAGAGACTCAGGATGTTTTTTTACCTTCTTATTTCCCTGAGCATATTAAGCTCAGTCATTCATGCTCAGTCACTGCTATGGAGAATAAGCGGGAATAATCTTGATGCTCCCTCATACCTTTACGGAACAATTCATGTCAAAGACAAGAGGGCTTTTGAATTTAAGGATTCCGTTTTACTTGCTTTTGAAAAATGCGATATCACGGCTCTGGAGGTAGACCTTAGCCAGGAAAATATACTTAAGCTGTCGCAGAGAATGATCATTCCGGATAACGGCACACTCCAGGATTTATTTACGCCCGAAGAATATAACATTATTAAAATGGTTGTTGAGGAAACAACAGGCATGGATATATCCTTTTTCAGCAGAATTAAGCCTATTGGAATATTATCCCTGGTTCTGAATTTTCAGTTTGCCTATGATGTTGATATGTCAGTTGATGAGTATTTTTACAGTAAAGCCAATGAGATGGATAAGAAGCTTATAGGCATTGAGACTCTTGATGAACAATTGGATATCCTGGAAAATATACCAAACAATTTTATTATTGACTATTTTAAAGATATTGATAACGCAAAGGAAGATCTGGAGCAGATAATTGTCCTTTACCAGGAGGCGGACCTGGAAAAACTATTTAAGATTATGCAGAAAGACAAATCAATGCTTATGCTGCAGAAGGACCTGGTAACAGACGGAAACATCAAGATGGCAGGAAGGATATCAGAGCTTATTCAGGAGCAGTCTGCATTTATTGCTGTCGGGGCGGGCCATTTGCCGGGGAAAAAAGGTATTATCAGTCTTTTAATTGATGAGGGATACAGGGTGGAGCCGGTAGGAATGGATTAGGAATTACAGAACTTAAGGAGCAAATATTAAAAAACAGTAATTTAGAAAAATCATAAAATAATTTTATAAAAGAAGCAGGAGGTGATTATGACAATAAGAACAAAGCTCGCCACAAATTGCATATTATTATATGTTTCTATAAATATGCTGTTTGCCGCACCTGAGAAGATACAGAAGTACATAATGATTGATCAGTTCGGTTACAGGCCGGGTGACAATAAAGTTGCAGTAATAGCAGATCCTCAGCTTGGGTTTAACGCAGAGGATGAGTTTATTGCAGGAAAGGTTTATGAGGTACGCAGGTGGGATGACGATAAGGTTGTATTTTCAGGCAGCCCGATAGAATGGAACAGCGGGGCCGTAGATTTTTCCTCCGGCGATAAAGGATGGTGGTTTGATTTCACCGAAGTAAAAGAAGAGGGGGAATATTATATTTATGATAAGGAGCAAAATACAGGATCATATAAGTTCCGCATTTCACAGGATGTCTATAAAGGAATAATTAAGGAAGCTGCACGGACATTTTACTATCAGCGGCTGAATGCTGCAAAGGAGAAACCGTGGGCTGAGGAGCCCTGGATTGATGGTCCGGCTTTCATGGGTTCCGGGCAGGATTCTGAAGCCACGTTCCTTTATGATAAAGATAATCCTGCCACAGCAAAAGACCTTGCCGGCGGTTGGATGGATGCAGGTGATTATAATAAATATGTCACTTTTGCTGCAAGCCCCGTGCATATGCTGCTTACCTCCTACCAGCAAAATCCCGCAATATTTACTGACGATTATAATATCCCTGAATCAGGGAACGGCATACCTGATATTCTTGACGAAGTAAAGTACGAACTGGAATGGATTAAGAAAATGCAGCAGGATGACGGTGGAGTATTAATAAAGCTGGGGAATATTGACTACAACGTTGCCTGCCCGCCAGGTGCGGATAGGAGGCCACGCTACTATGGCCCGGAATGTTCGTCATCATCTATAGCCACAGCAGGGATGTTTGCCCATGCCTCGCATGTGTTCGCAGGATTCCCTGAACTCAAGAAATATGCTGATGACCTGAAAGCCAGGGCTGTTAAAGCATGGGACTGGTACCAGCAACATGACAGGTCAGATACATGTGACAGCCAGGAGATCAAGTCGGGCGATGCTGATGTCAGCCTTGAAGATCAGGATGGTGATGAAGTAGTATCAGCCATATATCTGTTTGCACTTACCGGGGATAAAAAATACAATGATGTTGTCAAAGACAGGTTTTATGTAACAGCACCTTTTTTTGATACTTACCGCTTTCTGTATTTCAGTCATATTGGTGATGCATTGCTTTACTATACGACACTTGACGGCGCTGATAAAGTTGCCGGTGAAGCCATACTGTCGCAGCGCAAAAATCAGGGAAAAGGGCTTGACATATACAGGGATGATATGAGGCTGGATCTTTATATGGCCTATATTCCAACAACAGTATATAACTGGGGATCAAATAATCCGCGTGCTGCCCTTGGAGCTGCAAACTATGACT
>CAZFHF010000195.1:0-6228 GCA_964518655.1 uncultured Bacteroidales bacterium
CGTATATCTTTCAACTTTTCTTTTATTTAGAGAATACTTCAGTCCAAATAGTGCCATCTTAATATTGGATTTATCCATGTAATCAGTTATATGGGCCAGTTCGTGCCCGAAAAAGCCAACCTGTGCGTCAAATGGTATTTCAAAAAATCCGAAACCAAGATTATCCTCCGGGGATTTGTTAATGATCATAATATAATGCCTGTTTTCCTGCTTTCTGAATATGAATCCGATTTTTGGCCTGACACGACCGAGAGTTCTTATTTTCCTGTTTTTAATTTCAATAATTGTTGAGTCAAGAGCAGGATAAAATGATAAAGCAATAAGAGCAGGGAGCTCATATTCAGGGATAAATGACTTTCCGTAACCATATGCCCTCTTTAAGGAGGCTGCTTTTTTTTCATAATCAGCACGGATAAATTCTTTTACAGGGGTATTGTTTTGCGGGTATATAAATACCGGCAAAAACAGAATAAGAATAATATTTAGTATTCTTCTAAAGTACATTGGCAGAATTATTTAAAGCAAAAACTACTTTTTTGACTTAAATATTCTTTTCCATTGTATAGATTTTTTACCAGGGCCGAAGATATTTTTATTAACGAATCTGATATCCTCGATAGTATAAAATGCATTAGGATTATGCTTTTTCATAAACGTTATAAAATCCTTTAAGTCACTTCGTTTTATTACTGAGTATATAATTCCTACATCGCCATGGCTTCCGTGAGCACGAACATATGTAATTCCAAATCCTTTTGCTTTAAGGCTCTTAAACAGTTCCTCCGCTTCTTTCCGGGTAATGATTCTTATCAACTCAAATCCAAGTGCAATCTTTTCTTCAACAATAATACCTACAAAGTTGCCTGTTGCAAATCCTGCAGCATAGCCAATATAACACGCCCAGTTATTAAGGTTTTCAAAAATATGGGTAATAGCCAGGATCCATATAATCATTTCGAAGAAACCAAGAAAGGGAGCAATATATTTCTGGCCCTTTGACACAAGAATAATACGCAGGGTGCCCAGCGTAACATCGCATATTCGCGCAAGGAATATAAGCAATGGGAGAATAAAGTATGAAAAAAGATTTGAATCGAGAAACTCCATTATTTTTATTTCTGCTATAAAATTAAATATTATTTGACTTTTCAGCTATTATTTTTAATTTAAAGCTCATGGCTACACTGTTCTGAGCTTCCATTTTCCTCTTTTAAATACTATTATTCCCATAATAGTAAGCAAGGACTCTGCGATCACAATAGCCCAGAAAACTCCTTTTTCATTGAATCCTGTGGAGATTGACAGGAAATATGCCAGGGGGATCTCAATAAGCCAGAAGCATATAAAATTAAGTACTGAGGGGGTAAATGTATCTCCTGCACCGTTAAAAGCCTGTGAAATCACCATTCCTATAGCATAGAACATAAAACCGTAACTTATAATTCTCAGACTTGCAATACCTATCAGTTCAACATCTTCATTCTGATCAAAGAATTTAATAAAGAAGTTCGGGAAGCTGATAAGTATAATACTTATTGCCGTCATAAATACAAAGTTAACCATGCTTGTTATAAATACCGAGCGTTCAGCCCTTTCCGGCTTTCTGGCACCCAGATTTTGTCCGACAAGCGTTGCTGCGGCATTACTCATGCCCCATGATGGCAGTAAAGCAAAGATTATTATCCTTATGGCAATGGTATAACCTGCCACGGCTTCCTTGCCGAATTCCGATACTATTCTGTAAAGACCTACCCAGCTGGCCGTGGATATAATATACTGGCCTATTCCTCCGGCGGAAAGCCTTAGAAGTGTAGCCATAATATTTAATCTTGGTATTATGTGGCTAATCCTGAGCTGTAATCTTTTAGTCCCCTTATTTAACAAATAAAACTGGTATATTACTGCTAAACCGCGGCCTATGGTTGTTGCAACTGCTGCACCGGTAACCCCAAGTTCAGGGAACGGACCAAGGCCGAAAATAAAACACGGATCCAGGATAATATTTGTAATATTGGCAAACCACAGTACTCTCATGGATATTGCAGCATCCCCGGTACTGCGGAAAATGGCGTTATTAACAAACAATAAAATTATAATTCCGTTGGAAGTTAACATTATTGATGTATAATAATGGCCGGTCTCAATAACACTGCTATCAGAACCCATCAGGCGTAATATATCAGTACTCATGAAAATACCCGGAATAGCCAGAAAAAGAGACAGGCATATCCCGATTATTATGGCTTGCGCTGCTGCTACAGAAGCCTTTGCCGTATTTTTTTCACCTATTCGCCTGGCTACCAAACCTGTTGTGGCTACACTTAATCCCCCGCCGATAGCATAAACAATAGTCATAATAGACTCAGTAAGTCCCACTGCTGCAACGGATTCCTCACCCAGCCTGGAAACAAAGAAAATATCAGTTAAGGCAAAAATGGATTCCATAGCCATTTCAAGGACCATGGGTATTGAAAGCAATAATATAGCCCTGCCAAGCCTGCCTTTTGTAAAATCGTATTCGGTTCCCCTTATGGATTCACCTATATCTTTCCAAAGATTTGACATTTATGTTATATCATTTTTATTAAAACACTGACAAAAAGTATAATTCATAATTCAAAAGTTAAGAGTTAAAGTAAATTCTCCTAACAGAGAATTAAATGATTGAAATATAAACAATTAAGATATTATGGAGCACTTCCTTACTGAAAAAAAGCAAGGTCTGGTATGCACTGATTCATTATGATTAGCGCAATAATTAGCGGGCAGTAATAATTAATTTCATGATTATTGCTCCTTTCTGTTTTACTATTGATACATAAACCGTAAGGATTTGCAATAATAATTAAAATTATTTATGTATGAAACGGTAATTCATTTTTTATTCAAAAAATGTATAAATAAGCATAAATATGAGTTAAATGGCAAGCTCCATAATACCGATGCATATAAAACTTTACATGTAAATATAATTTAGTAAAGGAAATAGTGTTCTTTGTCAAATTATTCTGGTAATTAATCAATTGCATTAATAAGAAAGCGTGGTTTGTACGTAAACAATTGCGTATATCTGGCATATAATACTTATTATATAATTAGCGATTTAGTATGGATTCCTTGTTCATTGAACGTACGAATATCACTCCAAAGGTTGATTTTAAAAATACAGGGGTCTTTGTCCTTGAAGGAAAATCTTGCCCGGTTAATGTTAATACATTTTATAATCCTATATTTCAATGGATTGACAGTATGGAGATTGAAAATGTCAGTTTTGATATTAACCTTGAATATATAAACAGCGCCTCAGTTAAAAAGATATTTGAACTTCTTAGACACCTTGATTCAAACAGAAATATTAAGAATATCATTATTTACTGGTATTATGAGGAAGGGGATGATGACACTCTGGAAACAGGGCAGATACTGGAAGAAATTTTAACAAGACTGGAATTTAAATATTGTGAATATAAGGAAGCTGCCTGAAAATAATACCCGTATTTTATTTGAAGAGTCCGTGAATGTCCGCATTAACCCTGTCAATAACGAGGCTTAGATCTTCAGGGTTATCAGAAAAATTATTATTATCAACATCTATTATTAATAATTTCCCGAGGTTATAAGCTTCAACCCATGCTTCATATCTTTCATTCAGCCTTTTTAAATAGTCAAGCCTGATATTCTCTTCATATTTTCTGCCTCTTTTTTGAATTTGATTAACCAAAGTGGGGACTGACGCCCTTAAGTAGATAATAAGGTCGGGCGGCTGAATTAATGAGCTCATTAGATTGAAAAGTGTAAAATAATTTTCAAAGTCGCGGGTAGACATTAATCCCATGGAGTGCAGGTTAGGGGCAAAAATATAGGCGTCTTCATAAATAGTCCTGTCCTGAACCAGAGTTTTTCCTGATTTTCTGAATGACAGGATATGGTTGAATCTGCTGTTTAAAAAATATATCTGAAGATTAAATGACCATCGTTGCATATCATTATAAAAGTCATTCAAATAAGGATTATCGTCAATATCTTCATAATGGGCTTCCCATCCGTAATGTTTTGAAAGCAGCCGGGTAAGCGTTGTTTTTCCGGATCCAATGTTGCCTGCGATTGCTAAATGCATTTTTAATTTTAGTTAAGTGATGTTCACTAAAGTACAAATTATTTTTATTATACTATTCAAACATAAAACGTTTCTTAGCTTTGTTTAAGATTACTATTGATTACTAATAATTCATCCATGTATTTTCTGTCATTTGCCAGCCTTGGCACTTTATTCTGTCCCCCTATTTTACCTTTTTGCCTTAACCACTGATAAAAAGTTCCTTTTTCTGCAGCATGCACCAATGGCTTATTCAGAGTGATACTCTTGTATCTTTTTGCTTCATAATCAGAATTTAAAGACATTAAAGCATGATCAAGTATGGAGCGGAAGTAATCCAGGTCAGAAGGAGTTTTAATAAACTCTATAAGCCATTCATGTGCGCCTTTTTGTTTTTCCGTCATAAATATCGGGGCAGCAGTGTAATCGGCTATCAGCGCCCCTGTTTTATCGCAAGCCGTTTTAATTGCTTTATCAGCATTGTCAATAATTAACTCCTCGCCAAAAGCATTCATGTAATGCTTGGTACGTCCCGAAATTATTATTTTATGAGGATAAAGAGAAGTGAATTTTATAGTATCACCTATTAAATAACGCCATAATCCTCCGTTCGTAGTTATTACCATGGCATAATTAGTATTTGTCTTAACATCCGCAATGCTAAGGGCCCTGGGATTATCCGTATTTAACTCATCCATAGGAATAAATTCATAAAATACTCCGTAATCCAGCATTAATAACATGTCCTTTCTTACGGGCTCATCCTGTATAGCAAAGAATCCTTCTGAAGCATTATAGGTTTCCAGATATGACATGTTTTCCGAAGGAATAATCTTTCTGAACTGCTCCTGATAAGGTGGAAAACTTACTCCTCCGTGAATAAACAACTCAAGATTCGGCCATATTTCCAGTAAATTGCTCTTATTAGTGTATTCAAGTATATATTTGAGCATTACCAGATTCCATGAAGGTACACCGGCGATATTTGTAACATTTACATGAATTGTTTCCTGGGCAATTTTTTCCAGTTTCTCTTCCCATTTTTCCAGCAAGGCAATTTCCTGACTTGGCGTGCGAATAAACTCCGTCCAGAATGGCAAATTCTCTATGAGTATGGCTGATAAATCACCGTAGTATGATTGATTACTGAAATTATCTATACTGTGACTCCCCCCAAGAGTCAATCCTTTGCCTGAGAATATTTTGGAATCAGGATTATTATAAGTATAAATAGCCAATACATCCTTCCCTCCTCTAAAATGACATTCCTCAAGACTTTCTTTGCTTACCGGAATAAACTTGCTTTTATCGCTTGTGGTCCCTGAAGATTTTGCAAACCACTTTATTTCACCAGGCCACAGGAGATTGTTTTCCCCATTTCTTAACCTGTCTATGTAAGGTTTTATATCATCATAGGTCTGAACCGGCAAACGTCTCTGAAATTCTTCAATATCATTAATTGAGCCCAGATCAAAATTTTTTCCCCATTCCGTATCTGCTCCTTTATTAAGAAGTTTAAAAAGTATTTCCTGTTGAATATCAAAGGGATACTTTCTTATTAAATCTATCTGATGAACTCTTTTAATATTCAACCAGTTTACTATGGAAGTGATCAGAGCCATTTACTAAAATTATTAATACCTGACAAAAATATTGATTAAGGAAAATTATACAAAAAATATTAAATTTAATAATCATATTTTATTTATGAGAAGGAGTATAGTATCAATAAAATATATGGCTATTCGCAAGTTAAAAAAAATCATTTTATAATGAAGGATAATAGTTGAATAATTGATGAAATATTTAACTTTGAATTTTAATAATAAAAGGATAATATTTTATGAACAGGAACGAGAAAGTAATCCTGCTGAAGAATGAAATTGAAGCTAATATAATGGAGTCCGTACTTAAGGAGAGTAAAATTCCTCACATTATTGTATCATATTATGATTCAGCTTATGACGGTATATGGCAGCTTCAAAAAGGCTGGGGACATATTGAAGCTCCGGGGAAATATAAAGATGAAATTATAAAAATATACCAGGATATTATCAGGGAATAAGAAACAGCATCATCAGCATATTTTTTGCTGTTCTGCACAACCATTCTTTGGCACTCCTTTTTCCATT
>CAZFHF010000196.1:0-6207 GCA_964518655.1 uncultured Bacteroidales bacterium
TTTCATGAGGACATCAACAAGAGTATGTTACGAGGCAAATGAAAAAATGAAAAAGACCTATGAACAGCTGAAACAAAAAAGTGAAGAGATGATAGCCCAGGAGGAGGAACTGAGGCAGAACCTTGAAGAGATGGCTGCCACGCAGGAAGAGATGCAACGTAAGGAAGAAGAATTCAATAAAGTTGCAGAAGAGTTCGCTGTTAAAGAAAAGGAATATAAAAAGGCTATTGCTAATCTTAAAAGAGAAATAACCAGGGCAAAGAAATAAACCAAGTATTAGCGTTTTTTAGTTTTAAATACCTGGAACTCGTATAATGAAAAACCATAGGGAGTGGCTCTGTCAATACCATACATTCTCACATAACGTGCAGTAACAGGATCAAACTCTATGTCGTCAATATCGCCGTCCCCGTTTTCGCTGGAATATACTTCATTCCAGTTGTCCCCGTCAGTTGAAACAAGTATCTTGTATGTTGTTCCGTATGCTGATTCCCAAGTTAGTTTTACCTTATCGATCAGGTAATCCCTGCCAAGATCGACACTAATCCAGCTTGAGTCAGTCCATGCACTTGACCAGCGTGTTAAGAGCAGTCCGTCAAATGCATATTCAGGAAGCAGATCATTATTCTCCACCGATGAAGATGCTGCAGGTTTTTGATATGCTATACCTGCATTTTTCTTATCAATGTTAAATGCCTTAATATCAAAATCAAGGTACCGGGCTCTGAGTTCATCATCTTCAAGTCCGTATATTCCGTTAATGGTTTTCCCTTTCCAGTCCAGCTCAACAGTACCGTAAAATGGATCATCGAACTTGTGCTTTCCTTCCTTAATTTCCTGTACGGGATTATTTAAAGATTCCATATATGACTGAATTATATCCCGGCACTCTTTCTTTGAGTCTCTTTTCATAATAAAAAAGGTGAAACCGCTGAAGTCAGTCTCCTGGGATCTGAAATCAGCTGTAAAAACCTTGTTAAAGAATGGATATCCGAGGAAATTACCTGCAATGAACCTCTCAATGTTCTCATATCTGTTAAGGAACGGAAACTCATCAAGAACCGGCGGAAAAGAATTTTTTCCCGGAAGGTTGGAGGCTGTCTTATTTGCGACATCCATAAATAATGTTTCCTCATTTTCCAGTTCATGCCCTCTTATTTTAACATAATAAGAATCCTTGCAGAAATAAAGCGTGCCTGATTCATAATACCCCTGGGCACCTACATCAACATAATTAAATACATTGCCATACCTTTCATAACTGTAAACGCCGAATGCATAATCAGGATTTTCAAAACGGTATATTTCAACCGTAAACAACTGGTCAGGTTGTTTTTCATAAGTAGCAACGGCAAGCTCCCTGAATTCATAATCCCTGTATATTTCTGTCGCACCATTTATTACTTCATCAAGATCATCAGGATAATAGATTTTTATTCCATTTGTTATTATGAACCCGCCTATTTCCGGGAAGTATTTGTCTATATCCGGGTTGGCATTAGTATTGAAAACTGTTAATACCAAATAACAGAATAAACAGACGCTTAAGTACTTAAGATTTTTTTTCATGGTATGATTAGGGATTTTGTTCGGGTTAAATCAATTATACTAAGAATTCATCCGGAATATCTGTTATGCGGGCTTTATCCTCAATTTTACTGCGTATATCAAAGCCAGCTTTACATGTTACAAAGCAGGAGCTGCACATGCCGCATTTGATATTTCCCGGATCCAGCAGCCGCATCGTTTCTTTTGCTTTTGAAGGATTCCGGTATCCGTAGTTATACATATAACTTCTCATTATTTTCGGAATATCAACTCCATGCGGACATTGCGAAAGGCACTGGCCGCATCCCAGGCAATACAGGCCGGCTGTTTCAGAACCCTGATCAAGCCTCAGATCTTCCCTCTCTTCGGGCGTGAGTGACAGGTCATTCATCAGGGACATATACATTTCAAGCTGGTCAAATGTGTTCATAGTCAAAAGAGTAGTATGGACATTCTCATCCTGCAGGATCCACTTTGCTGCAGCCCCTGGATTAATACGTTGTTTCCTTTCGCTGTCCCAGTAAACACCGGCCAGCGCTTTCATGCCGACTACTCCGCATCCTGCATCCGCTGCATGTTTAATTGCAGTCCTTGTTGTTCCGCTTTCCTCATCACGGAAATTGTATGCAATAAGGATGACATCATATATCTTTTCGTCCACACATGCATATAATGTTTCAGTATTATGTGTCGATACTCCCAGATACTTTGCCTTGCCTTCATTTTTTAAAGCCAGCAAAGCATCCTTTATCATGTTATTCCTTACTATTTCAGGATTGTCGGCACTGTGCAGGTAGAGCACATCAACATAATCCACATGAAGCCTTCTTAAGGTAACTTCCAGTTTCTGCCTCATATCTGACACCAGATCATCATATGTGACATTTGCTGACAGCAAACCTGTGGTGTTATCCCTGAGCCCGAAAAGCTTCGTGACAGCTATAAATGAATCCCTCGGCCTTCCCATTAATGCCCTTCCGAGTATTGTTTCATCAACACCGTTGCCGTAACCGTGAGCTGAATCAAAATGTGTTATTCCGGATTTAAGTGCTGCCTTTATTAAATATTCATTTGATGATGTTCCCATGCTCACAATGGGAACCTTAAGTCCTGTCCTGCCAAGAGTGCGGTATATAATCTTATTTTCATCCCCATTCCTGAATTCCCCGCTGCTCCCGTTACCAGCTACTGCTTTGATTGCAGGAATGAAAGACAAGCCTGCTGCACCGGCAATACTTTTTTTTATGAAATTCCTCCTGTTGTCGGACTGGTTTTTTTTCTCGTTCATGGTATACTGGTTTAGTTTTAGTTATGAATTTATAACAATATACACAATATTATAAAACAGATTGCTATCATTTTACTTTTCATTATTACCTGATAAATATAGAAAATAAATACAAAACATAAATGCCCGGTATTTATATAATGAGAAAATAAAAGAACCGCATTCACATGATATATGATAATTTTCATGTCACATACCCTGTAAGTTTTTCTGGAATTAAATGTTTAGTATAAAATTTTTGTTCTTATTGTATTTTTTTATACCTTTGAGTATTATACCTAATAGTATAATACTCATGAGCATAATATCTCCTTTCAAGTTTGGCAAAGTTGTAATCGGCGAATATTTTATTAACCGAAAAAAGGAAATAAAACGCATAAACAGTAACATCCGGAGCAATATAAACACTATTATCATTTCTCCGCGAAGATGGGGGAAATCCTCCTTAATGAAACAAATTGCTTCGGGTTGGTATAACGGGAAAAATAAGTTTGTTTTCATTGATTTCTGTAATATCAGAAGCGAAGAAGACTTTTATAAGATATATTCTCAGGAAATATTAAAATCGACATTAAGTAAAACAGATGAATTTTTAAAAGCCGGAAAAAAATTCTTTAAGAGGATTATACCTCAAATAACATTTAGTATCGACCCGCAACAGGATTTATCACTGGGTTTTAACTGGAACGAAGTAATTAAAGCAAAAGATGAAATAATTAATTTGCCGGAGAAAATTGCAATAGATAATAAAATTCAAATTACAATATGTATTGATGAATTTCAAAATATCGCAAAAATACAGGATTATATCAGATTTCAGGAAGAATTGAGAGCATACTGGCAAAATCATCAGCATGTATCATATTGTTTATATGGAAGCAAGAAACATATGATGCTGGATATATTTAACCAGGAATCCCATCCGTTTTACAGATTTGGTGACTTAATAATGATGGATAAAATTCCGGAAGAAGAATGGAAAACCTTTATTATTCAGTCATTTTCAAAAACAAATAGAAAAATCTCACCTGTTATTACTGACAAAATCATTGAAATTACTAATAATCATCCTGATTATATTCAGCAATTATGTCATCATACATGGAATCTTACAGAAACCGAAGTGGAAGAAAATATACTAAATAGCGCAATAGAGCTGGTATTGCGTTCAAATGTCATCTTTTACCGTGATATCTGTGAAAATCTCAGTAATACTCAAATAAACCTGCTCAAAGCAATTATAAATGGCGAGACTAAACTTACTTCTGCAAAAGTGATGCAGTTTTATAAACTGGGTACTCCCAGAAATGTATCAAAAAATAAGCGCGTTCTGGAAACAAAAGATATAATAGATATACGGACAGAAACAGTATATTTTGCGGATCCGTTTTTTGAATACTGGTTTAAAAAGACATTTATATTTTAACCAACACCATCAAAAGTATATTAAATTGCACTTATTTGCCTGTCCTCTGTCAGGGACGTATAAGCACAACCCTCTCTACAATATCTCCAACTTTAATAATGAGGATATTGCTATTATAAGAGGAAAGATCGATCCTGGCAAAACCGTTGGCATCGAGTTTTTCCCTGCCGGCTAATTTTCCCGTCAGTGTAAAAATATCAGCATTAAAACCGGGATATGACGGGGCATTCAGGTATATTATGTTTTCAGCAGGATTAGGATAAATACTCACAGGACGCGTAATATAATTTTCTTTAGAATTAACTACAATATCATGAAAAGATACCACTGTCCAGTTAGCAGGAAAATGATTATCAAGATCAGAACCTGCAAGTATCAGCACATCATCGTCATTTTCAAGTAAAGGCCAGGGATTATCCGGTTGATAATGCACAAAATCAAGCACTATTCCATATTTGTTCTCAAGCTTTAATGCCTCGCCGTCGTTGGATAAACTACCTGCATCCCATTGTGTATAATTGCCTGGTGTGGCACCGGGAAGAGCGACACCCCGGTATTTTGATATGATATACGATTCACCTGCATCAAGAAATGTACCTTCAGGAAATGTAAATTCTATTCCCTGTGTTACCCTATACCCTGATATATCAATAGTTGCCGTACCGGGATTATAAAGGGTAAAGAATTCCGTTTTTGAATCACCATTTTGAGGATTATAAAATATGCCGGAAAACATCAATGAAGGTTCGCCATAGTATTTGTGGAAAAGGGAACCCATATCCGCATTAATTCCCTGGTCGCTGCCTGTATTTTTACAGGGCGACAAAGGTTTCAGCCTGAAGTCAAATCCGGTTGGATCAACAAATAAGGGATCCCCGGATAAATTTGACGGATGAGCAGGGAGCTCATCATTATCGGCCAGGCTGTGTGAGATATTCAATGCTGACTGCTTGTCAACAAAATATGACGCATCCGAACAATTTGATAATATGCTGTTTTTAACAACTGCATTTCCTCCCGCACTGCCGGCGTTCTTTTCAAAGCATGCAATAGCCGTAGCATTGCTGTAAAAAGTACAATGATCAACAGTAACATGGCACGAATCTTTTAATCCCAGTCCCATATTACAATTAACAAAAGTACTGTTTGTTATCTTAACAGTTGATTTTTGTCCGACAGAGACACCCTTATCCGTTATATTATAAACAAGCAGGCTGTCAATTTGAATATTTGTTGCCTTCTCGCCGATATCAATAGCATCACTATTAAAACCGAAGAGATTATAAATTTTACAGTTTCTGATTATCCCGTTTTCAATATCATCATAATCAATAGCATCGGTATCCTCTTTGTCATTACCCCTGAATACACAATTTTCTATAGTAGCATTCCCGTATTTCACATTAATTAAATCTCCTGTTACATTTGAGTGTAATGAGCTGTTGGTAAGAGTGATATCGGAATACCTGGCAGCTATGGGATTATGGTTGACATTCTCAACGGTAATATGATCAAGCACCATATCAGCATTATAGGCTGAAATAGCAGCTACATCCCTTATTGGTACAGGGCCTTTTGATGCATTTTCGATTGTTACGTAAGTCATGTTTGAAGCTGCACTGGCATTAATAAAGCATAATGCTCCCCAGCCGGAGCCTGCATATGAGGGATTAAGCCTGAATATTACAGGTTCAGCAAGGGTCCCTGTAGCATCAATATTACCATTTACAAATATACTTGCGCCCTCCGGCATCCATATCTCTATACCCGGTCCGATGGTCATTGTGGCATTTTCATGAATGGTAACATCACCCTGTGCCAGGTATGGTGAGCAGCCTTTATTTAAAGTTATGTTCTCTGTGATGTCAGCCGGTAAAATGCATTGTCCTGTTGATTCATATACTGCAGTAAGGTTAAGATCGTCGGTGAGATTGATGTTGTAATC
>CAZFHF010000197.1:0-2816 GCA_964518655.1 uncultured Bacteroidales bacterium
CGTTGCTGAACCGTTAAAGAAAAAAAATATACCAGTTATTGCTGACGGAGGGATCCGGTATTCCGGAGATATTGTGAAGGCTATTGCTGCAGGAGCAAATTCAATTATGGCCGGTTCAATATTTGCCGGTGTTGAGGAATCACCTGGTGAAACAATAATTTATAATCGCAGGAAATATAAATCATACAGAGGTATGGGGTCAATTGAAGCAATGCAGAAAGGTTCAGGAGACAGGTATTTTCAGGATTCTGAAGAAGAGGACAAGAAGCTTGTACCGGAAGGTATAGTTGCCAGAATTCCCTACAAAGGTACACTTACAGAAGTCTATTACCAGCTGATAGGAGGATTAAGAGCAGGCATGGGATATTGCGGAGCAAAAAATATTGAAGAACTGATGGAAGCAAAGTTTGTAAGGATAACAAACTCGGGAATTACTGAAAGTCATCCTCACGATGTTACTATAACAAAAGAAGCACCAAATTATAGCAGATAATATTAAATCTATTAATAAACTAAAATTTACATTTACTATGAAAAGAAAAGCCGTTATTCTAGTTAGTTTATGTTTAATCTCAGTTAATGCAATACTTGCAGAGAAAGATAAAGTATTGATTACAATCGGAGATAATACAATAACTAAATCAGAATTTGAAAGGATTTACAAAAAGAATAATACATCATCAGTTTATGATAATAAATCGGTTGAAGAATATCTGGAGTTATTTATAAACTATAAATTAAAGGTAATAGAAGCTGAAAGACTCGGATATGACACCATTAGCAGCTTTATAAAGGAACTCCGGGGTTATCGTGATAAATTAGCCGAACCATATCTTGAAAATAAGGATATATATGAGAGTTTTGTTAATACTACCTATGAGCGGACAAAAACCGAGGTGAATGCAAGTCATATTCTCATTCAACTTGAAAAAGGAGCATCCTTTGAAGATACTGCCAGAGCCTACAAAAGGATTATGGAAATCAGACAAAGAATAATTGACGGTGAGCCTTTTGATAAGGTTGCCAGAGAAACTTCCGACGATCCTTCGGCTGAAAAAAACGGAGGTAACCTCGGCTGGTTTGCTGCGTTCAGAATGGTGCTTCCTTTTGAAAATGTGGCATATAATACACCTGAAGGTGAAGTATCAATGCCATTCCAGACAAGGTTCGGGTATCATATAATTCAAGTCCATGGTAAAAGATTATCAAAAGGCAGAATCAGACTTGCTCATCTGTTGGTGAGAACACCTAACGGTACTGATGAAGAGATAGCTGAAGGCAAAGAGAAAATTTACAAGTATTATGAGATGCTGCAGAACGGTGAGAATTTTGTTGATCTTGTCGCTAAATATTCTGAAGATCAAAGTTCAGCAAATAATAAGGGATTATTAAGGTGGATCAGATCAGGAGTACTGCCTGATTCAATTGAGATTGCAGTATATAATCTGCAGAATAAGGGAGATTTGTCTGAACCCCTGCTTTCAGAGTTCGGATGGCACATATTTGAACTTGAAGAAAAAAAACCTGTTGGCACTCTCGAAGAAGAAAGACAAGATATTGAACGCAGGCTTCAAAGATCTGAAATGAAAAGTGCAATAAAAAAAGCAAATATTGACTACCTTAAGAAAGAGAATAATTTTATTGAATATAAAGATAACCTCGAAGGGATAATAGCTGTAATTGATTCAGCAATTTCCAGTGGGGACAGGGACCTGACATCTGCTGAGAATCTTGCTGAACCGATCTTTAAGATAGGAACTGAGGAATATCTACAGAAAGACCTCATTCAATATCTGGAAGATGAAAGGTTTGATAAAGGACTATCGGTAGACTTTGTTGTAAGATCTAAGTATGAAGAATTTGTTGACAGTAAAGTGCTTGAGTACGAAAAAAGTATGCTTGAAGTTAAATATCCTGAGTTGGGATATTTAATGCAGGAATATCATGATGGCATATTGCTTTTTAATCTAACTGATGATGTTGTCTGGAGTAAGGCAGTTGCTGATACTGCAGGCCTGGAAGAATTCTATGAAAAAAATAAATCAGAAAAATATAAATGGCAGAAGCGAGCCGACGTATCAATATATACACTGGAAGATACATCCCTCACAGAAAAAGCCAGGGAGCTTGCACTGAAACGTGCAGTAAAAGAAATTTCAAAGGAAGAACTGATTGCAGGCCTGTGTCCTGTTGATACAGTAATATGTGTTGAGATTGAGGATAATTTGTTTGAGCCGAATGATAATAGTCTTGTTGACAAAATGAACTGGGAAGCAAATACTTTTGAAGTATTTGAAATGGATGATAAGTCAGTATTGATTGTAATTAATAATTTACTGGAACCTGAAATAAAACCTCTGAGTGAGATCAGGGGATTAGTTACAGCAGATTATCAAACGTACCTGGAAAAAAAGTGGATAAATGAATTGCGCAACAATTATGATATTGAAGTAGATAAAAAAGTCCTTAAAAAGATTAAATGAGACAAATTTTATTAATTGCTACTCTTATCTTTCTGGCATCTTGTTCTGATTATAAAAGAAAATCAAGCGAAGAACCTGTTGCCAGGGTATTTGACAAGTATTTATATCCTGACGCAATAAGAGATATTATGCCGGCTAATTTTTCTTCCTCTGATAGTGTGATTATTGCAAGGGACTATATCGAAAAATGGATTAAGAAACAGCTTCTTCTCAATAAAGCAGAGTTAAACCTTACAGAAGAAGAAAAAAACGTGGATAAGCAGATTGAAAATTACAAAACCTCACTTCTGATATATAAATACGAACAAAGCCTGATTATGCAGAAATTAGACA